>DASUGE010000161.1:0-9541 GCA_036274215.1 Polyangiaceae bacterium
TCAGTCGTTCTCTGCCGCATCGGCGTCCGGCGCATCCGCCGTGTCAGGCAAGCTCCCAGAAGACCCCGAAGCCGGCGCACGCTCCGCGGCACAATGGCGGGAGCATCTTCAGCACGAGGAGCGGGAGCGTCGCCTCGGCTACGACCGCCGGAAGCTTCACGAGCACGGGCAGGTCCTGAAAGAGCTCCGCGCCGCGCGCCGGAGCTTCGACGACGCGACCACCAAGCCCGCCGTGTTCAGCGCCGACCGCGCCTTCCAAGCGACGCGTTCGAAGCTCGACGCAGCGTTCGAAGCCATCGATCACTGGGGCAATAGCTCCCAGCTGCTTCCGGACTACCGCAAGCTCGTCGAGACGTTTTCGGACGCGTACCCGGGCGCGCGCATGTCGGCCATCGGTGGCGATTCGGCGCCGTTCGAGCGCGTGGGACGGGAAGTCGACGAGCGGTTCCGCAGCATCGAAGCGTGGCTGCACGAGGCCGAGGAAAGCGAAGACGAGTAGGCGGGCGCGTCGCGCGTTTCCGCGGCTATCCGAGCTCCTGGGGCGTCCGCCCGCAGGGCTGAAGGCCGGCGGGCGACCGTGATAGAATCGACGATTCGGGAGCACGGATGCGCGCGAGGGCACTCACACGACCGCTGGGGCTTCTCACTCTGCTTTTTTGCCTGCACTGCTCGCGGGGCGCCAGGGCCAAGCTGAGCGCGCCTTTCGACCAGACGCTGGTCGAGGATCAGGCGTGGGTGACGGACGCGAGCAATGCGACGGACGTCGCGTTCCATACGGACGGGCGCGCCGTCATCACCCGCAAGACGGGCGAGATCACCATCCGGAAAGCGAACGGCGACCTCGTCGAGATCATCGGTAAATTTCCGAATCTCGACACGACTTCGGAGAAGGGGCTCCTCGGCGTCGTGGCGGATCCCGGTGTGGCAACGAACGACACCTTCTATTTCTACGCGTCGGACGGTCCGATCATCGACGATCGGCACCGGGTGTACAAGGGCGTGCTCCACGACGACGACACCATCGCGATCGACCTCGCCAACCCCATCGTGGGGGCGCCGCGCGGCGTCGGTCCCGGCCTCGAAGGACCGGCGAATCACGACGGCGGCGGTCTCTTCATCTACAAGGGACAGCTCTACGTCGGCGTCGGTGACACGGGCGCGAACTCGGAGCCACCCACCAACAAGTATTCGAGCTGCCTCAACAAGGGGAACGGCAAGATCCTGCGCGTGAACCTGGATGGCTCGGTGCCGAACGACAACCCGCTCGCGTCCGAAGACATGGTGACGTCGTGCAGGAGCGCTGGCGCCGAATGGAGCACGGATGCGCCCGATCGCCGCATTTTTGCTTGGGGTTTGCGCAATCCTTGGCGCTTCTTCGTCGATCCGAAGACGGGCTTGCTCTGGATTGGCGACGTGGGCGAGACAGAGCGCGAGGAGATTTCCGTCGGTGGCCCCGGCATGCACTTCGGTTACCCGTTCATCGAAGGCAACCTCGATCAGAGCATGGAGAACGGCGAGCTGCGTCTCGACATGACGTGCGACGAGAACTTCGAGCCGCCCCGCCCGTGCACGGCGCCCGTGTACGACTACGGGCACGACCAGGGCCAGAGCGTGACCGGCGGCGTGATTCCGGCGGGCTGCGGTTGGTCGAACGCGTTCGGGGGCAAGGCGTACTACCTTTTTGCCGATTACGCGCAGAACTGGATGCGTGCCCTCGAGGTGCGCCCCGACCATAAGGGAGTCGTCTCCGCCACGCCCGCGGACTTCGCCAAGGTGTCCGGCGGTCCCTCGTCGATTCGCCAAGGACCCGACGGCGCGGTTTACGTCGTGTATTACGGCAGCGGCACGCTCACGCGCATCGCTCCGCGCGACCTGACGGGAGCCGACTGCGGCGCTCCGGGTACGGGTGGAAGCAATGCGAAAGCCGGGAGCGACGGCAGCTCCGGTTGCGGCTGCCGAACGGCGCGCGACGAGCCTCTCGGAACCCTCGCGGCGACGCTCGGTTTCGGCGGGTTGGCGTTCGGTGCGCTCAGGGTCGCGCGGCGCCGATCACGAGCGGCTGGCCGTCGGGGTGGGGAAGCGTGAGCCCGAGGTAACGCGCGACGGTCGGCGCGATGTCGATCAGGCGCGCGCCCACGAGCGAGCCGTGCGGGACGCCCGCACCGAAGAGGATCAGCGACGCTTTCATCTCGGGGCGCTTCGGATCGTAGCCGTGCACCGCCTTGTAGCTGGGCGGCGTTTCGTACGTGTCGTGGCCCGCTCCGAGGTACGTGCCGAGCGCGGGCTCGAGCGCGAGGAACGCGGAGGGATCTCCGCCCGCGGCTCGCACCTCCGCCTGCGAGAAAATGCGCCCGATGCCGCTCGTTCCGGTGTCGCGGGCCTTCTCGAAGATGCCGAGCACGCGCGCTTCGAGCGCCGCGTCGTGCGGCGCGTTCAGGTACACGTACGCGGCGCCGCCGGCCGTGAGGACGTCGGCTTGCCACGCCGTCGGCTTGCCGGCGGCGTCGAACGTCATGAGCCCGGCTTCGCGCAAGAGGACGCGCGGATTCACGCAGCGAGTCACGTTCGCGAAGCCGTGATCGGAAGCAATCACGAATACCGTTTCGGCGGCGAGGCCTGCGCGCTCGACGGCGGCGAGCAGCCGCCCGAGCTGCCGGTCGGCGTTCTCGATCGCGACGCGCGCCTCGTCGCTCCACAGGCCGAACTTGTGCTGCGCCGCGTCCACCTGCCACACGTGCAAAAAGACGAGGTGGGGCCGAGCGCGCACGAGGAGGTACTCGGCGATGTCGGTGCCGGCCTCGTCCGCGACGTCCTGTGGGCGGAAGCCCGCGCGGAAGTCGGGGTACGCGGCGCTCACCTCCTCGAGCAAGCCCGGCGTCGAGACCGCACGAATGAGCTTCAAGTCTTCCGGCTGTTTGGCGCGCCAGAACTCGGGCACGTGGTAGGTCGCCTTCGCCCCGACGGTCACGGGCCAGTCGACGAGCGCCGTGCGGTAGCCGGCCGCATACGCCACGTCCCAGACCCGCGGCACCGGCACGTCTTCCGCGTACCAGCGCCAAGCGTCGTGGTTCTTGTCCAGCGGGTCGAAGGCCGTGTTCGTGAACACGCCGTGGTGTCCGGGCACGACGCCGCTCGCGATCGACGTGTGCGCCGGGTACGTCACCGAAGGAAAAACCGACTCGGCGCCGTCGCTGCTCGCGCCCTCCCGAACGAGCCGCCCGAGCGTCGGCACCGCAAGGCCGTGCGCTTGCGGGTGGAGGTACGCATCGGGGACGAGCCCGTCGATGGTCACGACGATCACGTGCTTGACCGGGCCGGGCGGCTCGGGGGCACGCTGGGCCGCGGGGATCGTTACCGGTTGGGCAACGGGCGGCGCGCCGCACGCGGGAGCCAACGTCGCGGCGGCGAGCAGCAACGACCCGGTGAGCCATTGGCGGCGGAGCAGCATCGAAGTGGAGAGACATCACGCTTCATGCTGCGCCGCAAGTCGTCGCGCGCGCGCAGACGACGCCGGCTTCACCTAGCGCACGAGGCCGATTTGCGTGCCGTCGCTCACGCTGAGGCGGGTCGAGCGCTCGCTGCCGTCGGCGCTCGCGATCACGACGGAGCGCCCCGTCACGAGGAGCAGATGGGTCCCGTCGTCGAGCCATTGCCAGGCCTCGACGTCCGATGCGATCACGACGGCGCCGCTGCCGGAGGCGTCACTCACCGACAAGTCGGTGACGCTCGAGCCGCCGCTGGCCTGCGTCGACGTGGTGGCGAGCCAGCTGCCGTCACGACTGAAGACCGGCACGGGATCGTAGTCGGCAGGGAAGCGCGCCAGCTCGCTGCCGTCCGACGCGTCGGTCAGGGCAGAGTACGCCGCCCCATTCGAATCCGGTATTCGATAGAAGAAGCGAGTGCCGTCGGGGGACCACGTCACTGCCTGCGGCATCTGGTTCACGACCTCCGAATCCACCGGGATCGAGAGCGTGCGGTCCGGCGACCAGAGCCCGAGCACGACGGTGACGCCCGGCCCGTCGCGCTCGAGGAACCCGCCGTAGACGAGCTCGTCCGCGACCGGCGACCAAGCTGCCGTCGAAAGGCCGTCGAGCGGCAACACGACCGGCTCCGAATCGTCGACTGGAGCGAGCACGAGTGCTCCGTCGAAGTACGCGAGCCATTCCCCGCTCGGCGACCAGCCGGCGGTGCTCGTCGCCGTCTCCGACACGACGCGCGTCTCCAACGTGCCCGTGTCCACGAGCGAGACACCCAAATTGGCGAAGGCGAAATGGCCGCCATCGGGCGACCATTGGTAGCTCGTCGTGCCGGGCGGCAACGTGAGGTTCGAGCTGCCCGCGGCGTCCGCGATGGCGAGCACACCGTCCGCGAGCTCGAACGCGACATGCGAGCTGTCCTTCGACCACACGATGTTCGGGCCGTCGGAGCTCGTCGGATCGAACGCTCCCGTCGCGATAGGTACGAGCCTCGTTCCGTCCGCCGCACCGACGTACGCTTGCAACGTGCCCCACAAAAGCGCTACGTGCTTGCTATCGGGAGACCATGCCGCCTCGAGCAAGGCCGGGAGCTCGGTCGGGGCGCCGTCTACCGCTGCACCTCCCAAACCCAGGACCTCGTTGACGCGGCCTGGCTCTGCGACGAAGAACTCTTGGTCCGACTTCGTCAAAAGAACGTGATCGCCCGCGGGTGATTTGGCGAGCACGGAGCAGCTCGAGCAGATGGTGGTCCGCTCCTCTCCCGAGAGACGAAGGCCGTAGGCGGAGAGGACGCTGCCATCCATCAGCACCGCGTCGAACGGCTCCTTGCTCTTGAAAGCAACGGGGTCGTCGTCCGTGCAGCCGAGGACGGAGACGAGGCAGAGAAGCGGCAAGAAACGTCGCACCCGGCCATTCTAGCGTCAGAACGGCCGGGGAGCGCCGCCGGCAGCGAGCGCTATTCGACCTCTTTTTTCAAGCCTGCCAGCACGGCACGCCAATTCTGCTCCGAATGCTGGCGCGTCTCTTCGGTTCCGTTGTTGTCCTGCCTCAGCGTCACGTGCGTTCCGCCGCCTTGCTCAGCGAGCTCGATCACGACTGTGTGGTAGTTCTCCGGCGCGTCGCGCTGGCCGCTGAGCGGACTGAAATGCGAGTACGCGAGCAGGTGGCGCGGCTCGAGCCGCAAGATGGTGCCCTTGTCCTCGTAGGACTTCCCCTTGAACTCGCCCTTCCACGTGATGGGGTCGCCGACCTCGAAGCTCGAGTTGACGGTCGTGCCGAACATGTACCGTTTGATCTTCTTCGGATCGGTGAGCGCGTCCCACACGGCCGACACCGGCGCCTCCACGTTCGTAGAAACCTCTGCCACCAGATTTTCTCGTTGCATGGCGTCCTCCTGCGAGCACCGTTCGCAGGAAGCGTGCCGGTCTCTTGGCGGTGAGACCTCGCGTCGCACGGCTCACTGTGCCAAAGCGCCACAACGGACCGAATTGTCCCGACTCGAGCCGGCGCGCTACGGCACGACTTTGACGGTCGCGAAGCCGCCTGCGGGCACGGCGAACTGCAGCTTCTTTCCGCCGATCGCCACGGTGAAATCGGCCTTGGCCGCGGCGCTGTAGAGCACGACCACGAGCGAGCCGTTCGGGTTCTTGAAGGCGACCGCGTCACCGCCCGTCGTCTTGATCACCGACGCGCCGGGGTCGACGAATTGCGAGAAGTGGCGAACGACGTAGTACGCCTGCGTCTGCTTGATCGCGCCCCCGTCGACGACGAGGAGCGAGTTTTGCGACCAGTCGCGGCTAGAGTCGTTGCCCTTGCCCATCGGGTCGAGCACGAGGTGCGGGACGTTGTAGGCGGTGACCTTCGCTTTGGTGATCGCATCGCGGATGTACCACCAGCTCTCGACGGCGTACGCCTGGTTGTTCGGTGCCGGTTCCACGTACGCTTCGATGGCAGGGCTCGTGCTCGTTGCAGCGCGCGCGCTGGTGATGAACGGGTAGTTGCCGCACTTGTGCTCGGTCGCCCACACGGGCACGCCGTAGGTCAGCGGGGTCTTCAGGACCTTGTCGAGCACGTCCCATTCGACGCCGATCGCGCCCACGAACGACTTGGCCGCCGCGTCGCCCATCACGGCGGCCAACAAATCGGAATCCTTCGGCTGGTTGGCGAGGTCGCCGAGCATGAGCTTCGCGGGGATTTCCTCGGTTTTCAGGGCAGGCCCGAGATATTGGCTGACGAACTTCGTGTACGTGCTCGCGTCCCAGAGGCACGAAGGGTAGTTCTGGTCGAACGTCGGCTCGAACTGGAACGCGATGGTATCGACCGTGATGCCCTCGGCCGCGTACGCTTGGATGAACCGCGTCAGATACGCCGCGTACGTCGCCAACGTCAGCGCGTCACTCTTCATGGTGCCGCCGTCGAAGTAGGAGGGCTTCGGCGGGGCGGCGCCTCCCGCGCCATCGTCCTTCTTGTAACCCGTCTTCATCCACACGGGTGGAGTAAATGGGACGGCCCAAAAGCGGAGCTTCGGGTTCCGGGCGAGGGCACCTTTGATGTGCGGTATGAGCGTCTGCTTGTCGCGCTCGATCGAGAAGCTCGCCAAAGTCATGTCGGCGGGAGGCCGATTCGACTCGCCGCTGTCGGGGACGACGTCGGTTCCCGTGTCGTCCAGCGTGTAGCGCTCGAGCGCGTAGTCGCTCGCGCCGATCGGAATCCGCGCCATCGCGAGCTTGGCCCCGTCTGACCCAAACAGCAGGGAGAGCGCCTCGTTCTCGAGCGCCGAGGTCGTGAGCAGGTTCCATCCCATCTCGTGAAAAGCGCCCCCGAAGCCTTCCCAAGTCTGAAAGCTCGTCGTCTCGTCGACGGTCACGTCTGCCGTCGCGCTCGGCGCTTCCGTCCAGGTCGACGTCGCCCAGCTGCCGTTCGTGGACGTGACGAGCGCGGGCATCGGCGGCTCGTCCCCGCCCGTGCCCGCCGACATCGCCATCCCGGCACCCCCTGCCGTGCCGCTCGCCGCGCCACCCATCCCGGCGTTCGTCCCGGCGGCGCCCGCCGAACCGGCGAGCGGCGTCGTCCCTCCCGTGCTCGTCGTTCCTCCCGACGTCTGCGCCCCCGACCCCGCGGCACCCCCCGAACCGTGCATCGTCCCGCCGGCGCTGGCGGGCCCGCCGGTATTGGCTTGGCCTCCGAGTCCCGCATCTCCGCTCGGACCATGGCCCGCGCGAGGCACGCCGCCCGTTTCGTCGTTTCCCGCCTTGGAGCTCCCGCACCCGAGGGCCCCGAGCAGCGCCAATACCAGCGCCCGCCGTCGGCCGTTCCTCAATTTTCGCTCTCTTCCCGTGGGGTGCTGATGGAATGCCCCGAAAGGCGGAACCCGATCTCGACCAGCGCCGATCAGGGCGTGAATCGGTCGAGCTCTCCGATCCCGAGCGCCGCCTCGAGCTTGGCGACTTCGGCGACGGTCTCCTCGAACCCGTGCTCTCCGAAGCGGCGGTGCTCTTCTTCCTCGAATTGCTCGCCGAGCTCGCGGTAGGCGTCCCGGTCGAGGAGGCGGCGCAACGCCGGAATGAGAACCGTGTCCTCGCGGGCGGCGTGCGGCCGGTACATGCGCGCGAAGCTGCGCAGAAGCGCCGCGAGCTCCGGACCTCCACTCTGCGCCTTGCGCACGATCTCGTCGGTCAGCTGACGGCCGCGCTCGTGTTGGCGGAAGAGCACTGCGACGAGCTCGGTCTCGCTTTTTGCTGCTTGGAGCTTCGGAAACACGAAGCGCTCCTCCTGCCGCTCGTGATACTCCTCGATGAAGCGGCGCACGATGCCGGCCGCGCTGGCGACGACGGTGGGGTCCGCCTGCTCATTGCTCTCGAGCCGCCGCGCCGACTCGTCGTAGACGAGCAGGATGCGCTCCAAGATGCCGTGCTCCTGCATGAGGTCTTCGCCGGGCGTGACCTCCGCCTCTTCCGACTCGCTTTGCTTCGTGGGCGCTCGTGGCGCGGGCGTCTCGTGCGCGCACGCGACGAGTCCCACGGCGGCAGCAGCCGCCGCTCGCATCAACGCTCTCCGCTCCGCAACACTCGGGACTATCCGTGACGGTTTCATGGCGGCAGGTCTCCTGGTTGCTGCACGGAGAAGCAACTTGGGTGCCAGTATCCGCGCGCGCACTGTCTCCGTGGTTAATTTGTTCGAGGTCACGGCGATGAGCGCCTGAAGCCCGTAGTATAAGCGAAAGGCGTGCGGTCATCCGCGCTCGCTCGTCGGCGGGCGGGGCAGAGGAGGGCGAGCCTTCATGTTCGAAATTTTCATCAGCTACGCGCGCGAAGACGCGGCGCGCATCGAGCCGCTGGCGCTCTGCCTCGAGCGACGCGGCTGGAGCGTGTTTTGGGATCGGAAGATCCAGGCCGGCCAGCAATGGCACGACCTGATCAGCAGCGCGCTCGACGGGGCACAGCGCGTCATCGTGGCTTGGTCCGAGCACTCCCTGCGCTCCGACTTCGTCCGTGACGAGGCCGCTTCGGCGCAGGAGCGCAAAGTGCTCGTTCCGATCCTACTCGACAAGGTCACGCCGCCGCTCGGCTTCCGTCAGATCCAGACCGCGGACTTCTCGGAGTGGAACGGCGAAGAGGACGCCCCGCTGCTCCAGCAGCTGCTCGCGGACTTGGGCAGCCCCTCCGCCAAAGCCGAGGTGACCGTGCCGACGACGACCGTGTCGACGGCGCCGGCATTCACGCGGAGCCGACCCGCCGAAGCGCCCCGCAAATTCCCGGTCGTTCCGGCTGCCGTCGGCGCAGGCGTCGTAGCGCTCGCCGCCGTGCTGCTCATCCTGACCCGCGGAGAGTCGCCCGCCCGTCGCCCGCCCGCGCCGAGGCCGGCCGCGAGCGCTGTCTCGACCCCTCCGCCGCTCGACGTGCCGAAGCCCGCGACGAGCGTCGCCCCGGTCGTTGCTCCGCCCAACTCGAGCGAGGTGACGGAACGCGCTCAGGCGCACGCGACCCTCGTCGCGTACTACCGCGCGCTGAACGCGGGCAGCTTCGACGCCGAGCAGTACTTCGCCCCGCGCGTGAGCCTGTACATCGGCATGAAGAATCCGACGCTCGACGCGCTCAATCGCTACTTCAAGAACGACTTCCCGCGCCTCTACGAGGACTACAGCATCGAAATGTCCGCGGAGCCGCTCCGGCGCGAAGGCCCGCGCGTCTTCACCTTTCGCGAGGTCTCCCACTTCGTCGACATCGCGAAGAAGCGCCGCCGGCGCGACATGACGGCGGAGAACCGGGTGACGTTCGACGAAGCGGGGAAGATCGTGCGCTTCGAGCAGACGTACATCAGAGGGTGAGGCCGCTCCGTCACTGCGCGTGCCAAGCTGTGCCAGGGAGAGCAGCCGTATCCGGGGGCGCGGCTGGGCCGGCCCGAGGAGGGTAGCGGGGCGGTCGCCGGTTGGGGCCGGCGGCTGGCCGGGATCTGCGTCGACTGGGCGGTGGCCCTGCTCGTCGCGCACGCGTTCCTGCCGTCCTGGCGCTCGTTCGGGCCGCTCGCCGTGCTGCTGGCGATGCACGTCCTGCTCGTCGGGACCG
>DASUGE010000162.1:0-9842 GCA_036274215.1 Polyangiaceae bacterium
GGACATCGACCCGCCACGCGGAGACAGCACGAAGGCGTACCGCGTCCAAGACGAGGGTCGCGTGAGCGGCGTCGATCTCTATGCCCAGCTCAATCACCCCGCGGGCCGCCCCGTGGATCTCAGCGCCTTCGCGGGCATCTCCTTCTGGGCGCGGCTCGAAGGAAGCGAGCAAATCAAAGTCGGGGTGAATCCGGGTCTCTCTTACTTCAATGCTCCTTCGGACGTGCCGACGCACACCCTCGCGGTATCGCCCGAGTGGCGTCAGTTCACGCTGCGCTTCAGCGAGTTCGGCGCCGACGTCGATGGCGTCGTCAGCATCGACTTCATCGTCGGCGAGGGCGGGGACAAGTTCGATTTTTGGCTCGACGATCTCGGAATGTTCTGCGACGGGCCCTGTCCGGCGTTTGATTGAGCTCGCTCCCGCGCTGTCGACTGCTTCGCGCATCGGCGTTCGCTCGCCCGCCCCGCACGGCGCCGCCCGACGCCGGCGTGCCCCCGCGACGGCTTCGCCGGCGCTTGGTGGGCACCCGCGCGCGGACGCCGAAGGCGGAGCACGCGGGCCGCACCCACGCCGCGCCCACGCGGGGGCAAGAAGTACGGGCCGGAGTGGCACGACGCGCAGCGCGCCTTGCCGGTGAAGAGCTCGAAGCCGTGCTGTTCGGGGGCCGTGAGACCAGAACGTCCCGTCGCCTCGCGCCGTATTCGGTGTTACTGCACGGGCGTCCCATGAACCGGCTCCCCTCATCGAAGTGGTTCCACGACGACGCGTGGATCCGCGCTCTCCTGCTCCTCGGCATCTGCTCGACGCCGCTCGCCTGCGGCGGGGCGGAGATCCCGGACACGCCCGACCTCAGTAAGTGGCAGGAGGAATTCAGGCAGCCGACCGCGGTTCTCGATGAGACCAGCGTGGGTGAGGCTCTGCTGCAGATGCCGTCGCTTCGCCAACTTTCGGCGGGGTTTCGCGCCGCCGGCAGCACGACAGACAACATCGACACGGTCGACCAGCAAACAGCGTCCGGCTCGGGAAGCCGCCTGAACATTCAGGGGTCGATCAAGGTCAACGTGCGCTGCCCCGGCGCGCTCGACGAGCGTGCCTTCGGCCCGAACGGCAGCATCGATCTCACCCTCGCCCTCGAGAAGAATCTCATCAAGCGCGGCGTCGCGATGAGGGCCCACGACTGCGTGATGCGCGGCGACGCCTTCGGAACCCCCGTGCGCGTCGAGATTGACGGGCCGATCCTCATGGACCTCGGAGGCGACCTCGGCCTTCGCCAGCGCTGGGCGGGCCGGCTTTTGATGGTGATCACGGGCACGATCGATATCGATGGTCTGACGCTCGATAACCTCGCCGCTCGCTGGGACAAGGGCACCTTCGAGTACCTTTTTCGCCTGCCGAACGAGGATACGTGGGTGATCGCTGCCGTCACGACGGACGGCACCGTCTCCGTTCGCGACAGGGATACGACGTGGAGCTGCCCGGACGGCCAGGCGTGCTCGACGTTCTGAGCCAGTGACCATGAAACGCACCCTGCTCCTCGCCGTGCTCACGGCGTGCATGCTGCTCTCCGGAGCCGTGTCCGCCCAGCAGCTCGAGAACCCCCGCACCGACTACGCCGCCTACACGCGTCCGAAGGGTCGCATGGCGGTCGGCCCGTTCAAGGTCGAGCACGGCATCATCGACGAAATCATGGTCGGCACGCACCCGCTGCCGTGGCTCGCGTTTCCGTTTCTCAAGGTGCCGGTGCCGAACGGCTACTTGAAGCTCCGCACGCCCTGGTTCGACCCGCTCACGTTCTCGGTGCGCGGCGCCCTGACGTATGTGGACGCCAAAGCGCTCGCCAAGCTGGCGGACGATTCCGCCGAAGCGAGCGCCCTTTCGGTAACCTCGGATTTCACGGCGTCCTGGCAGATCAACGAGAAATTCTCGTTGAGCACCGCCTTCGACTACGCGCACATCAGCGCCATCGGCAGCAGCAAGGACCAGGCGACCAACATCGAAGGCGCCTCCACGGCCGACACGTACAGCGTGCGTTTGTTCGGCGAATGGCGCCTCACGCGCGTCTTCGCGCTGACGCTGCTCACTCGCTACCTCATCTACCAGAGCCCGATCGACTTGAGCAGCAGCACCGACACGGACGTGGTCTCCGTCGATACCGATCTGTCCGCGGAGAGCACCGAGCAGCGGCACTTCTCGATCGTGCCGGGAGTCTCCTTCGCGTGGGACCGCTGGGAGCTCTCGGGCGGCGTCGGCTACGGCATCTTCTACCTGCCGATGCTCGGGCTCGCGACGGCCAAGCGCTGGCCGATCCTCGATCTCAGCTTCGCCTATCGCTTCGACCTCTATCATTGATAGAGTCTCGGCCGGGATCCCGTGCCGAGGAGCCTCATGCCCGTGCTGGCGCTCAATGCGCTCGTGGTCGTGGCGGCGCTCGTCTGGCCGGCGCGGGTGCTTCCTTTCGCCCTCACGGCGCTCGCGGCGGCCGTCGTCGCGACGCTCGCGGAGCGCCGTAGCAAGACCGCGAAGCCGCACCCGAGCTCGGTGGCACCGGCGGCGCCCGGCGATCCCATCGCGAGCTACGACCTGAAAAAGCGCCTCGCGACGGGCGGCATGGGCGAGGTTTGGCTCGCCCGCCACCGCACCCTCCTGCGCGACGTCGCGCTCAAGCGCATCAAATCGGGGGAGCTCGACGACGAGGACGTGAAGCGCTTCGAGCGCGAAGCGCGCGTGCTCTCGACGCTGACGAGCCCGCACACGGTGGAGGTGTTCGACTTCGGCGCGACAGGAGACGGCGGGCTCTTTTACGCGATGGAGCTGCTCGACGGCATCGATCTCCAGACGGCAGTGGAGAAACACGGTCCCATCCCGCCCGAGCGCGTCGTCTTCCTCCTCGCGCAAGCCTGCGCCTCGCTCAAGGAAGCGCACGCTCAGGGCCTCGTGCACCGCGACATCAAACCGGCAAACTTGATGATTTGCCGCTACGGGGGCGAGCTCGACTTCCTCAAGGTGCTCGACTTCGGCCTCGTGAAGAAGCCGGTCAGCCAGAGCGGCGACCCCGGCATCACGCGCCCGGCTGCCGTGCTCGGGACGGCGGCCTACCTTGCGCCCGAGAGCGTGAAGGGGAGCAAGTTCGTCGACGGCCGCGCCGACCTCTACGCACTCGGTGCCATCGGGTTCTGGCTGCTCACGGGTCGTCTCGTGTTCGAGCACGACCGCGCGATGGCCATGATCAAAGCGCACCTCACCGAGCCGCCGCCGCCGAGCTCCCGCCACTCGAAGTTCGCGGTTCCGGTCGAGCTCGACGAGCTGCTCCTCGCCTGCCTGGCCAAAGATCCGAACGAGCGCCCGCCGGATGCCGGAACGTTGCGGCGCCGTCTCGAGCAGATCCCGCTCGAGGAGCGCTGGGATCAGGACCGCGCGGCCACGTGGTGGAGCGCGTTCCCTCCACGCCATTTCGGCTGAGCTCACCGCGCTTGGCGCGGCCGCGTTCGTGATACGATCCAGCGCATGGCAGAGAACGTCGTGGTCGCGGGGTCGGCCGCCACCGAGCGCGAAAAGCTGAGCTTCGTCGAACGGGCGCTGTTCGGCGGCTGCGGCGTGGCGCTGCTCGTCGGCTTTTTCATGCCGTGGTTCAAGGTCGGCGCGCTGCTCACCGTGAGCGGGCTCAGCCTGCTCGTCTCGAGCGGCGAAATGGTGGGCATGCTCTCCGGCTCGAACCGCTTCCTGCTCGTCATCGTGCCGTTGCTCGGCGTGGTGCTCGTCGGCGGGAGCATCCTCGGCACGCGCCTGACGCGCACCATCGCCGTCGCCGGCTCCGCGTTGTTCCTGCTCGGCGGCATGTTCATCACGATTCGGCTATTTTTGTCGACGACGGGCACGGGCATGTGGATGGTGCTGTTCGCCGCGCTGCTCGCGCTCTCCGTCGGGTTGATCGCGATCGGTCGCAGTCAACGCTCCTGAGAAGAGCGCGACCGCGGACCGTGCGTCGCCGTTCGGCACGTTCTACTTCTTCAAGTAGGACGACGGATCGAGGTGGTAGAGCTGCGTGAGCGGAGCGACGAGGCCCGTCCACCCGGTCTGATGGCTCGCTCCGATGCCGGCGCCGTTGTCGCCGTGGAAGTACTCGTAGAAGAGCAGCAGATCGCGGAAATGCGGGTCGGTCTGGAACTTCTCCGCCGAGCCGTACACGGGACGCCGCCCGTTCTTGTCGCGCAGGAACGTGGCCGTCATGCGTCGGGAGAGCTCGCACGCGACCTCCCACAGATTCATCATCACGCCCGAGCCGGTGGGGCACTCCACCTTGAACGTGTCGCCGTAGAACCGGTAGTAGGTGACCAGCGCGCGAATGATGATGATGTTGATCGGGAACCAGACGGGGCCGCGCCAATTGGAGTTTCCGCCGAACATGCCGTTGTCCGACTCGGCGGGCATGTAGCCCACCGTGTACTTCTCGTTCCCGACGACGAACTCGTAGGGGTGGTCCTTGTGCCAGCGCGAGAGCGAGCGGATGCCGTGCGGGCTCAGGAAGCGCTCCTCGCTCAGCATGCGCCAGAGGATGCGGCGGAGCTTGTCTTCGTTGCAGATGGCGAGCATGCGCCGGCCCTCGACGCCGACCTTCTCGGGCGGATGAATCGCGGCGGCGAGCTCGGGCCGGCGCCGCAGGAAATCCGCGGCCTGCTGCCGGATGCCGGGGAATTTCCTGAGCTGCTCCTCCTCCACGATGCTGACGGCGCAGAGGGGCAAGAGGCCGACCATCGAGTTGGTCTTCAAGCGCAGCGCCCTGCCGTCCGGCAGGTGCAAGAGGTCGTAGAAGAAGCCTTCGCTCTCGTCCCAGAGCTCGTCCTCGTTGTCGCCGGGGCGGTCCATCGAGCCGGCGATCCAGAAGAAGTGCTGCGCGAACTTGCTGGCCAGGTCCTCTACCGAGGCGTCGGCGTCGGCGAGCTCGAGCGCCATCTCGAACATGTTCTGGCAGAAGAGCGCCATCCACGCCGTGCCGTCCGCCTGCTCGAGGTAGCCGCCCGTCGGTAGCTTCGAGCTACGGTCGAAGACGCCGATGTTGTCGAGACCCAAAAATCCACCTTCGAACAAGTTTCGACCGGCCGGATCCTTGCGATTCGCCCACCAGGAGAAGTTGAACGAGAGCTGCTGGAAAGCGCGGCGCAAGAACTCGATGTCGCCCTTGCCCGTGCGTCGCTTCTCGACGTTGTACTGGTACAGGGCGGCAAAGCACTGCACGGGTGGGTTCACGTCCCCGAAGTTCCATTCGTAGGCGGGGACCTGACCGTTCGGGTGCAGGTAGCCGGACCGCAACATCAAGAGCAGCTGCTGTTTCGCAAAATCCGGATCGACGGCGTCGAGCGCCACGGTGTGGAACGCCAGATCCCACGCCGCGTACCACGGGTACTCCCACTTGTCGGGCATGGAGATCACGTCGTCGTTCACCATGTGCATCCACTGCGCGTTGCGCGTGCGCGGCTTCGACTGCCCCTGGTACGGCGCGTGACCGTGCTGCTCGAGCCACTCGCCGAGATCGAACAGGTAGTACTGCTTCGACCACAGCATGCCGGCGAGCGCCTGGCGGATGACGTTGCGCTCGTCCTCGGTCGCGCGCGCGGGCATGATGCTCGCGTAAAATTCGTGAGCTTCGCGGCGGCGCGTTTCGAAGGTGCCCATGAAATCCGCGCCGAACGGCATCGGATCGTTCCGCGCGCCGCTGCCGCTCTCGGTGGTGAGCCCGCGCACGATCCAGCTCGTGACGGGCTCGTTCGGCAGCGGGGAATCGAGGCGGAACAGACGGAGCGAGACGCGCGTCTCACCGCGTGCCGGCACGCTCAGCCGATGTTGGAAGGCGGCTTTGGTGCCGCGCTGGTCCGGGTTCACGGCGCCGCTCTGGCCGTTGATCAAGAGCTCGTGAAACGCGTCTTTGACGTACGGCGTCGCGTTCGAACGACCGAAGACGCGCTGGGTGTTGGTCTCGTTCTCGGTGAAGAGCACGGGTACCGTGCGGTCGCTCAAGAGCACGTGCGTTCCGAGGCCCGGGTGCTCCGCGACGATGCCCGTGAGCGCGCTCGCGCCCAGGCTGCGGAGCTCCGGTCGCGGCGCGTCTGACCGAGCGTGCCACGTGTTGCGGAACCAGAGCTGCGGCAGCAGGTAAAGCTCGGCGGCGTCCGGGCCGCGGTTGCAGACGGTGACGTGAATCAGCACGTCGTTCGGCGTCTTTTTCGCGAATTCGACGAAGACGTCGAAGTAGCGATCGTCGTCGAAGACGCCCGTGTCGAGGAGCTCGTACTCCGGCTCGGTGCGCGAGCGCTCGCGGTTCACGCGCACGATCTGGTCGTACGGGTACGCCGCCTGCGGGTACTTGTAGAGGTACCGCATGTAGGAATGAGTCGGCGTGCTGTCGAGGTAGAAGTAGTACTCCTTCACGTCCTCGCCGTGGTTGCCCTCGCTGTTCGTGAGCCCGAACAAGCGCTCCTTGAGGATCGGATCCTTGCCGTTCCAGAGCGCGAGGCAGAAGCAGAGCAGCTGCTTGTCGTCCGAGAAGCCCGCGATGCCGTCCTCACCCCAGAGGTACGCGCGCGAGCGGGCCTGATCGTGACTGAAGTAGTCCCACGCCGCGCCGTTCTCGCTGTAGTCCTCGCGCACGGTGCCCCACTGGCGTTCGCTGAGGTACGGCCCCCACTTGCGCCACAGGTTCGAGCCGATACGAGCCTCCTCGAGACGACGCCGCTCGGGGTCGAGCTGTCCATCACTCATGTCGCTTCCC
Source organism: Polyangiaceae bacterium (assembly GCA_036274215.1). Classification (GTDB taxonomy): domain Bacteria; phylum Myxococcota_A; class Polyangia; order Polyangiales; family Polyangiaceae; genus PMG-095. Next base: position 6,765 of record DASUGE010000162.1, read on the forward strand.
TCTGGTTGGACGACCACTCTAGCGGGTCCTCCCAGCCGAATGAAGCGTGCAGGATTCGATGGGTTCTGCCGGCGACTTCGGCGCTCACAGTCTCAAGGCAAAAAGTGCGCGATGCTGTGAGCGGTCGCTGCCGGAGAGATCGAGCTCGTACGCGTAGCTCACGCGCAGGTGCCCGATATCGAGCGTCGCGCCGACGAGCGGCAGCACGCGAAACTCCACGTCGGTCGAGCGCACGACTTTGCCATCGACGAAGCACGGCGGCGTCGCGCAGGCGTACGTCTGATCGATGCGCAGCGAGGAGTCGTGCCAGCGGTCGTAAAAGAGCGCCAACCCGAGGTTCGGCGTGAGCTCGAGGAAGTCGTTGAGCGGGAGCGCATAGCCGCCCGTGATTTCGGCCGAGAAGCGCTCGAGGCGCGTCGCGATCACGATGTCGTCCTCGGGCTCGACGTCGCCGCCCAAAAAGCCCAACCGAAAAAACACCGGGTAGTGCTTGACGAAGCGCATGCCGGCGCCCACGTCGAACCCGTCGATCACGACGTCGGCCCAGTTGACGGCGAAGCCGAGCTCGAGGCCGTCGAACGCTACGGTCTCGTGGCGCTCCGGCTGGCGCCCGATCTTCGGAACCAGCTCCTCAACGCGCTCGATGCGCGCGATCATGCCGATGCCGGAGGCGTTGGTCAGCTTCGCGCTCACGACGCCGAGCACCTCACCGCGCTGATTCAAGACCGGCCCGCCCGAGTTGCCCGGATTGATCGCCGCGTCCGTCTGCAGCCAGGAGCCGGCGACTGCACCGACGACACCCTGCGTGAGGCTCCAGTTCAAGAGACCGCGCAGCCGAGGGAGGGAGCGCTCGAGGCCCGAGAACGGGTGGCCGATCACCGCGACGGTCTCTCCGATTTCGACATTGCCGTGATACGGCGTGAGAAGGTGCGCTCCCTGCGCGTCTTGGCCGAGGTCGACGAGCGCCGTATCGTGCTCCTCCGAGTACGCGACGAGCTTGCCGGCCCAGCGGCGGCCGTCCGTCGCGCTCACAATGATCGTCTCCGCCTCGTCGACGACGTGGAGCGCCGTCGCCACGTAGCGGGGGTTGTAGAAAAAGAAGCCGCTGCCGGTGCCGCGCTCGGTCTCGATCAGCACGACCGAGTCGGCGACCTTTTCGTACACGGCTTTGAGCCACGAACGATCGTCGCTCGGAACGAGCGGGGTCGTTGCGGGAGGATTGGCGGAGGCATCGAGCGCGGGCGGTGCGGAGGCGTCAGGCGCCGGCGGAACGGGAGCGGGCGCGGGGGGAGCCGGAGCCGGAGCGGGCGCGGGCGCAGGTACGACGGCTGGACTGGACGCGGGTACGCGGGGAGCGGGCGCGGGAGCAGCGGACGGCGCGGGGGGAGCGGAGTCCGGCAGAGTGGCCGGAGCTTGTGCGGCGGCTCGCGGCGCGACGAGAACGAGCGCGAGCAGCAGGGACGACCATGCGCGACCGGCGCGCAGCCCGTATGCTTCCTCTCTCGAAGGAGCTTTGATGTCCCTCACCTTTCGCATGCGCGCCGATTTCGCCCGAGCCATGAACCGCTGTCCACACGTATTTCTCGCCGTCTTCTCGTGCGCGCTCGTCGCCGGCTGCCAGTCGAACCAAGCGAAGGTGCAGAGCGTCGCCACCGATGCGGGCGGCGGCTTCATGAAAGGCGAGCCGCCGATGTGCTTTCAGTACCGGGGCGAGGCGCGGCCGACGAACAACGCGAACAACATCTGGGTGCACATCAACAACACCTGCCGGTACCTGGTCGACTGCGCGGTATGGGACGACGTGACCGAGCAGCAGCACCGCATGGTGACGCCCGAGTACCAAACGCGAAGTTTCATGGTCGCGCCGGAAGTGCCGCAGCGTCGCGTCGACCTGAAGCTCGACTGCACCTGGAAACCCTGACGGCGCCGCGAGCCGCCGGCCGCGCTCAATACCGCAGCGACCAGCGCAGCTCGACGCCGGAGATGTCGCCGAGCTGCGTCCGCAGGCTCCAGCTCGGCGCGAAGCGCCAGTCGACGACGCCGCTGACGCGCTCGTTCGGATTGGTGCTGGTGGTCGTGCCCTTGACCGTGCGTCCCTCGACCCACACCTTGCTCGCGACGCGCACGGAGACGCTGCTCACCGCTTCGCCCTCCGAGGTTTCACCAGCGCCGAACTGAAGCGCGCTGAGCGGGGATCCTTCGAGCAGCCGGTTCATCGCGAGCGCCATCGCCGTGCGACCCATTTGCCCGCCGTCGGAGGTCTTCGTGCTGTCCGCCTGGATGCCGAGCAGGAGCGCGACGATCTCGTTCTCGCTGCGCGGCGGATCGCTGCGGAACGCGAAGTGCGGGTCGCGCACCGTGCCGGTGATGCCGAGCTCGATCAGCGTCCCGTCGGCGGCGCGGGTCGAGGCTTCGATCGCCAGGCTACCGTCCTTGGGCTCCTCCTTCTTGAAGGTGATGACGCCGCGCGTGATGCGGAACGTCTGGCCGAGGGCGGGAACGACGCCGCCCTGGCGAAGCGTGAGCGTGCCGTCGAGCAGCCCGTCGCCGAGCACGGTGAGCTCGGCGCTGACCGGAACCTCGAGCAAGTCGCGCTTGACGACGACCTTTTGCCCGAGGCGTACCTTGAGCGCCGTGGTTCCGTCGCTCCGTAGCGTCCGGCGCTCGTCCTCGGGCTCGAGCGCGGCGTCGTGGATCGCGATCGCCGGGTCGTCCTCGAGCGCGATCAGCGCTTTGTCGCTCGCTTCGGGTAGCTTCACCTCGAGCGCGGGGATCGACACGTCGACGAGCTGACCTTTCTCCGTGGAGGCGACGACGAGCTCGACCTGCGGCGCGTTCGCACCGGTGGTCGCGCGTCCCATCAGGATCCCGTCGTAGAGCAGCGGAAAGCCGTCGAGCCCGAGCTTGGCGTCGAGCCGTTTGAAGTGCGGGCCGTCGAAGGTGAGCGCGGCGGTGCCTTTGAGGTTCGGCTGGCGGGAGCGCGCGGCGCCCGTGAACGTGACGCGAACGGGGCCCGTCCCGTCGGCGAGCGCCTGCGCGTCGATGTCTTGGAGCAAGCCACCCCCCGCCACCAGGCTC
>DASUGE010000163.1:0-2518 GCA_036274215.1 Polyangiaceae bacterium
GGGCGGGGCTCCGCAAGGCGGAATGTCGGGACAAACGGGCACGGGTGGCGCCTCGACCGGCGGCGCAGCGACGGGCGGCACGTTTCCGACAGGCGGCACGTTTCCGACGGGCGGAGCCTCCGGCACGGGCGCTACCGGCGGAGTGTTTCCCACGGGTGGCACGCCAGCGACCGGCGGAGCGTCCGGCACGGGCGCGACCGGCGGGGTCTTTCCCACGGGTGGCACGCCGGCGACCGGCGGCACGAGCACCGGTGGCACGAGCAGCGGCGGCACGAACACGGGTGGAACGGGAGGAACCGTCGCCCCTCCGCCGAACATCAACGGCGGCATGAACGCGTGGGCGTCGCGCTACTGGGATTGCTGTAAGCCAGCGTGCGGGTGGTCCGGCAACGTCGGAGGGCGTACCCCGGCGAAGTCGTGCGACAAGTCGGGCAATCCGCTCAGCAGCTACGACACGAAGAACGCGTGCGAGTCGGGCGGCAGCGCGTACGCCTGCTTCAGCGATCGGCCCTGGCAGGTCGGCGACAAGCTCTCCTACGGCTTCGTCGCGAAGAACGACACCTGCGGGCGCTGCTTCCACGTCCAATTCACGGGCAGCTCCCACAACGGCGGGCAGGACATGAGCGCGCAAGCTCTCGTCGGCAAGCACATGATCGTGCAAGTCATCAACAACGGCGCCATCGCCGCCGATCAGTTCGATTTCCTGATCCCCGGCGGCGGCGTCGGCCTCTTGAACGCGTGCTCCAACAATCAATTCAATACGAGCGATCTCGGCGCGCAGTACGGCGGCTTCCTCGCCGGCTGCAACGGCGATCACACCTGCGTGAAGAACAAGTGCGAGCAGGTGTTCGCCGGGAAGCAGGATTTGCTCGACGGCTGCAACTGGTTCCTCGGCTGGTTCGGCGGCGCCGACAACCCGAACTTCACCTACCAGAAGATCGCCTGCCCCGCGGAGCTCACCCAGCGCTCCGGCCTCGGCGATCCGGGCTGAGTCGCGTCGCGAGCGCGACGGCGCCGCCCACGAGCGTGAGCACGGCGAGCAGCGCGACCTGACGGAGCTCGCCCTGAGCGCCGAAGAGCACGCTCACGAGCACGGAGACGACGCCGAGCGCTCGCACGACGCCGCGCCCGAGCCGCACGAGCGCGGCCGAGCTCGCGAGGTATTGCCCGAGCACGGCGAGCGCCGCCAGGTCCACGAGCTTGTCGAACCGAAGCACGAAGAGGAGCACGAGCGTGACGAGCGAGCTTGCGACGATCGCGACGGCCGGCGTCTGAAACCGCGCGTGGGGACGCGCGAGCCAGGCGGGCACGAGGCGCTCGTCGGCGAGCGCCTGCAAGTAACGCGGCGTGCAGAGCGCCGTGCCCGCGCTGTACCCGAGCATGGACACGAGGCCTCCGAGCCCGAGCAGCGCGCTGCCCGCGGGTCCGAGCAAGCGCCCGGCGGCGGCGACGAGCGGCGCGTCACCCGCCGGTGAGCCGGCGCCGACGAACACCGTCTGGACGAGGGCGTAAAGCAGCGCGGGAAACAAGAGCGATACGAGCACCGCGCGCGGAACGACGCGACGCGGCTCCGCGACCTCGCCGCTCGGCACGCCCACGACCTCGAACCCCTGGTAGGCGAACAAAGTCATGAGCGCCATGCCGGGCAACGCGCCAAAGCCGTGCGGCGCGACGGGCCGGAAATCGCCGCCGCGGAGCGCGAAGAGCCCCGCCACGACGAAGACGGCGAGCGGCACGAGCTTCAGCACCGTGAGCGCGTCCATCAGCCGCGCCCCCGGTTTGACGCCGACCACGTTGAGCCCGGCGAGGCCGAGCACGACGCTCGCGCTCACGGCAAGCGCCGGCACGCCGCTCGACAGCGCCGGCACGAACGGGCCGAGGTAGCTCGGCAGCGCGCTCGCGACCGCCGCCCACGAAACGAGCGACGTGACCCACGCGAGCCAACCGACGACGAACGCCACGCCGTTGCCGAACGCGAGCTCGGCGTAGCGAAACGGCCCGCCGGTTCGCTCCTCGCGTTTGCCGAGCTCCGCGAACGTGAGCGCGAGCGGCAGGCACAAGAGGCCGGTGAGCAACCACGCGCCGATCGAGGCGGGACCGAGCGCGCTCGCGAGCGTCCCCGGGAAGAGATAGATCCCACTGCCGACGACGGCGTTCACGCCGAGGCACACGGCGTCGAACGTGGTGAGGGCGCGGCGCATGCGTGGTATGGTGCCCCCACGTTCGCGAAGGAGTCACCATGGCCAAGGGTCAACAGCGTCCGAAGACCAACAATCAGCCGAAGCTCACCGTGAAGCAGAAGAAGGAAAAGAAGAAGGCGAAGGCCGGCGCCAAGTAAGGCGCGCCGCTACTTCTGACCGCTCGGCACGACCTCGGCACCACCGTCGCGACGCTCGAGGCGAGTGGAGCCCGGATCCGATCCGGCTGGGTCGCGCTTCGGGTCGTATTCGAGGCCGTGCTCGTCCGCTTTCCAGCCCGGCGCCAGGTGATCGGTCGTCACGCCCTCGGCGAGCGTTCG
>DASUGE010000164.1:0-9425 GCA_036274215.1 Polyangiaceae bacterium
GCCCGCATCGAGAGCGCCGCCAAGCAGGGCGCGGAGCGAGAGCTCGCCGAGACGCGCGCCGTGTTCGAGAAGCTCCCGTCCGTGAGCATCGACGTGGGCGTGATGGAGAAGATGCCCGGGTTTCACGTCGTCTCGGGCAGCGTCGGCTGGAGCGACCTCGGCAGCTGGGAGAGCGCGTGGGAGCTCGCCGCGAAGGACGGCGCCGGCAATGCGGTTCCCGCCGACGGCGTCGTCATCGACGGGCAGCGCAACCTGCTCGTCGACTTGCGGAGCCCGGGGCCGAAGCGCGTGATGGTCGCGCTCGGCGTCGAGGATCTGTGCATCGTCGAAACGGACGACGCCCTGCTCGTGATGAAGCGCGGGCGCTCTCAAGACGTGCGCGCCATCGTCGACGAGCTCAAGCGCCGCGGGCGCGACGACAAGCTCTGAGCAACGTTACTTCGCGTCGCTCGTGAGCAAGAGCTCGACGCGCGGAGTCGGCGGCTTTTCGCCGGAAAAAGCGGGTGACGCCGGGCGCGAGCCGTCGGACGCTTCCGCGTAGAGCTTGCCGCCCGTGACGCTGCACTTCTCGTGCAGCGTGGACGCGACCTCGGCGGCGGCGGCGCTCGTGTAACCCCAGGCGCTCGAGTACTTCGGCTTGAGGAGCGCCGGGATGTCGTCGTCGGTCGCGACGCCGATGACGTGAATGGCTCGGCTGCCCGCCGCCTTGGCGACGGCACAGAGCGTCGCGACGGCACCCGAGCTCACCTCGACCTTGCCCGTCGCGAACACGGCGCCCGCCGCGAGCGCGACCCGAGCGCCCGCTGCGTCCGCGCCGACCACGGCCTGCTTCTTTTTGGCTAGCCGGTCGACGGCTGACGCCAGCGCCGACTTCAGCGTCGATGCGTCCTCAGATTGGCCGGAAGTTTTCGCTTCCTGCTTTTTGACCGCATCGTCGAGCTCGTCACGCTTGGCGGTGACCTCTTTGAGGTCGGCCTCGGCCTTGGTGAGCTTCTGCTGGATGGTCGTGAGCTCGCCGCGGAGCTTCGCGTGATCGTCGGCCAGGGCGTGATGCGCCCGGTTGAGCGGCAGGTAGTAGGCGAGGGCGAAAGTTCCGCAGGCCACGAACAAAACGCCGAACGCCACCCGGCCCCAGGGGGTGCTCCCGCCGCGAGGCCGCATCGCCGCGAGGTCTGGATCGTCCTGCCAGTTAGCCATCAGCGGGCGCTCGACAATACACCGATAGGTAACAATCCCGCCTATTGTAAAAAAATTCGATGGGTAATGCGGCTGACCGGGCGGCGGGCCGCGCACCTGATGTTAGGCTTCGGACATGGCTGACGACGAGCTTTGGCACGTTCGTATGTCCCCCAACGAGGTGAAGCAGCTCACGCTCGAGCAGCTCGACGATCTCTTCCGTCTCGAGATCATCGAGGCCGACACGCTCATCTGGCAGCCGGGGATGACCGAGTGGTTGCCACTCAGCGTCGTGGCGGGTCTCGGTGACGAGGACCCCGAGCCCGTCAACATTGCCGTGTCGCAGCCACCGCCGAACCGGATGGCGCAGACGCAGACCGCGTGGCCGCCCGTCGCGCGCGCGGCGCCCCCGAGCACGGCGCCGGCACCGCCGTCGATGCGTTCGGCTCCGCCGCCGTTGTCGCAACGTCCCGCGCCGCCGCCGTTGTCGCAACGTCCCGCGCCACCGCTCGCGTCGCGACCGGCTCCGCCGCCGCTGTCGCAACGTCCGGCGCCCCCGCCGTTGTCGCAGCGTCCCGTGCCACCAAGCCATGCGCCGCCTTCCTCGACCGCGACCTCGTGGCCGCCGCCGTCCGCGTGGTCGTATCCCGCGCCCGTCTCGCCCTTCGCGAGCACCGTGCAGGAGCCGCAGCGTTCCGCACCGAGCTCACGGGCGCCCGCGGCATTCGCGACCGCGCCCGTGATTCGTGCACCGCGCAACAGCGGCGGCGGCAGCTGGTTGATCCTCCTGTCGCTCGCGGCGGGCGCGGCCGTCACGCTCTACCGCAACGATCTCGTTCACGGCGCCATGCGCTCCATCGGCCAGGAGGGGAGCTACGTGAAGCTCGAGACGGCGCTCGGCGGTCCGAGCTTCGGCACGCCGCGCGCCGTCGAGCAGATGGCGGCTGCCACCGCAGCGATCACCGCGGCCGCTCCCGTCTCCGGCTCCGCGACCACGGAAAGCTCAACGTCCACGGCGTCGACGAGCGAAACGCCGAAGCCCGCCGAAACCGCAGCCGCCGAGCCCGCCAAACCGGCCGAAACGGCTGCAGCCGAGCCGTCGACGTCTACCGAGACGCCCAAACCCGAGGCCTCGAAGCCCGCCGAAGCGGCTCCGCGACCCGCCGCCGCGTCCCGACCCGCCCCTCACGCGGCGAGCGCGCCCGAGAAGGTCGACCCCGTGTTCAAGACGCCCAAGAAGGGCAAGAAGGGGAAGGGCAGCGAGTACGACCCGCTGAATCCTTCGCTCTGAGTCTCACGCCGTGGCTTCGTGAGTCACGGCCGGCCACACCCCGCTCGAGGGCGGAGCAGCGCGCTCGCCGTCGCGGAATTGAAGGCGAATGACGACGGCCTCGGCTCCGAGCTCGCCGAGCAGCAGCCCGACGAGCCCGAGCAGGCGGTCTCGGAGCTCACCGTCCGCGTCGCGCGCGACCAAGGTCAGCTGTCCGCTCCCCGCTGTGGCTAAATGCGCCACGAGCGTGCGAATGATGAGCTCGCGTGCCGCAGACGCCTGGACGTCGCAAGTCGGAGCCACGAAGAACGTCGCGTCGCCGACCGGCAGCTGGCGTCGCTCGAGGCGGGCGACGCGCTCGGCCACCTCGAGTGGGAGGTCCATCGGCGTCGCCGCGGCCTGACTCGTGATCACGAGCGTTTCCTCCCAGTCCCCTCCCGCACCCAAGAGATCCACGTCGGGCACCCCGGCTTCCGCGACGACCACTCGGCTGCGCGGCGCCTTCTCTTCGGGCAGCGGAGCGGCGGGGGAGCTTAGGGAGCGGGCCATCCAGGCTAGAGCTTTCATGTCGGGCGCGACCCGTTGCAAAGGCCGATCCACCGCAGCTCACGGCGAAACACTCGGTGTTTTCACGCGCGCGACAGCGGGACGCCCGATCCATCGGGCCGCACCTGGGGCGTTACGTCGCGAACGAATCGCGCCGCGCCGCGAGCTGGCCGGAATTCTTGCGCCGGCTCGTGGCGAGCCGTGGCCTCTAGACGTTGTCGCCTTCGGTGGAGCTCCGGCGGCGGCTGCCCGTGTTCTTTTCGCCCCAGCGCCAGCCGAGCACGGCCGGGTGATCCTCACCCCGCTCGTTGATGTAGTGGCGGTGCTCGATGAGCGCATTACGAATCGCCTGCTTCGCGTAGGCGGCGCTCGCGCCGAGCTGAGGGAGACGATCGATCACGTCCTGCACGAGGTGGAAGCGGTCCATTTCGTTGAGGACGACCATGTCGAACGGCGTGGTCGTCGTGCCCTCTTCCTTGTAGCCGCGCACGTGTAGGTTCTTGTGGTTCGTGCGCCGGTACGTGAGGCGGTGGATCAGCATCGGGTAGCCGTGGAAGGCGAACACGATCGGCTTGTCCTTGGTGAAGATCGCGTCGAAGTCGCGATCGCTCAGGCCGTGCGGGTGCTCGCTCTCCGGCTGGAGCTTCATCAGGTTCACCACGTTGACGACGCGCACCTTCAGGTGGGGCAGTTTTTCGCGCAGGAGGTCGACCGCCGCGAGCGTCTCGAGCGTCGGGACGTCGCCGCAGCAGGCCATCACGACGTCGGGCTCGCCGCCGCGGTCGTTGCTGGCCCACTCCCAGATCCCGACTCCGGCGGTGCAATGCTTCACCGCTTCGTCCATCGTGAGCCAGACGGGCGCGGGCTGCTTGCCGGCCACGACCACGTTCACGTAATTGCGGCTCCGCAAGCAGTGATCCGTCACCGAAAGCAGGCAATTCGCGTCCGGCGGCAGGTACACGCGCACGATGTCCGCCTTCTTGTTCACGACGTGATCGATGAAGCCCGGATCCTGGTGGGAGAACCCGTTGTGATCCTGCCGCCACACGTGCGAGCTCAAGAGATAGTTGAGCGAGGCGATCGGCCGGCGCCAGGGGATGTGCTTGCACACCTTCAGCCACTTGGCGTGCTGGTTGAACATCGAGTCGATGATGTGAATGAACGCCTCGTAGCAGGAGAAGAAGCCGTGGCGTCCGGTGAGGAGATAGCCCTCGAGCCAGCCCTGGCACTGATGCTCGCTCAGCATCTCCATCACGCGTCCGTCGGGAGAGAGATGGTCGTCGGTCGGAAGCGTTTCGGCCATCCACGCGCGGCTCGTCACCTCGAGCACGTCTTGCCAGCGGTTGGAGTTGTTCTCGTCGGGGCTGAACAGCCGGAAATTCTTGCTGTCCATGTTCGCCTTCATCACGTCGCGCAAGAACTTCCCCATCACGCGCGTCGCCTCGGCCTCGACGCCGCCCGGCTTCTTCAGCGCGACGGCGTAGTCGCGGAAGCTCGGCAGGCGCAGATCGCGCAGCAGGAGCCCGCCGTTCGAGTGTGGGTTCGCGCTCATGCGTCGCTCCCCCTGGGGGGCGAGCTCTTCCAATTCCGGTACGAGGCGCCCGTTTTGATCGAACAGCTCCTCCGGCCGGTAGCTCTTCATCCAGCGCTCGAGCAGCTTGATGTGCCCGGGTTTCTCGTGCATCTCGCCCATCGGCACCTGGTGCGCACGCCAGGAGCCTTCGGCCGGCTTGCCGTCAATCTCCTTCGGGCAGGTCCAGCCCTTGGGCGAGCGGAGCACGATCATCGGCCAGCGCGGGCGCTCCACCTTGTTGCTCTTGCTCTTGCGCGCCGCGGCCTGGATTGCAGCGATTTCGCTCGCGGCTCGGTCGAGCGCCGCCGCCATGGCCTGGTGCATCGGCATCGGATCGCTGCCCTCCACGAAGATCGGCGAGTAGCCGTAGCCGCGGAAGAGCTGCTCGAGCTCCTCGTGGCTGATGCGTGCGAGCACGCACGGGTTCGCGATCTTGTAGCCGTTCAGATGCAGGATCGGCAGCACCGCGCCGTCGCGCGCCGGGTTCAAGAACTTGTTCGAGTGCCAGCTCGTCGCGAGCGGACCCGTCTCCGCCTCGCCGTCACCGACCACGGCGGCGACGATCAGATCCGGATTGTCGAACGCGGCGCCGTACGCGTGACTCAAGGCGTAGCCGAGCTCGCCGCCCTCGTGCATCGAGCCGGGCGTCTCCGGCGCCACGTGGCTCGGGATGCCGCCCGGAAACGAGAACTGCTTGAAGAGGTGTTTCATCCCCGTCTCGTCCTGCGAGATGTTCGGGTACGTCTCCGTGTACGTGCCCTCGAGCCACGTGTTGGCGACGATTCCCGGGCCGCCGTGCCCTGGCCCGATCACGTACATGACGCTGAGGTCGCGCTCCTTGATGAGGCGATTCAGATGCACGTAGATGAAGTTGAGTCCGGGCGTCGTGCCCCAGTGCCCGACGAGCCGCGGCTTCACGTGCTCTTTGGTGAGCGGCTTCCTGAGCAAAGGATTGTCGTAGAGGTACGTTTGCCCGACGGACAGGTAGTTGGCGGCGCGCCACCAGGCGTCGACCTTGCGCAAGAGCTCCGCATCCAGCGGCCCGCCTGCCGCGGCGCTATGGCCTTTGCTTTTCCCGCCCGTGCTCCGCTTCTTCGGACCCGTCAGCATCTTGTTCATCGCGTGTCCCTCGAGTCGCGGTCGTACCTCGTTCGCGGAGGCGGCGGCACCGCAATCGCCACGATTTGGGTCATTTCTGTCCCACCCGCCGCCCCGAAAACGTTGCATGCGCTGGCGCAAACAACGAATTCGCCTTGATCGACGCGCTCGATCGAGGAAACCTGAGGAGAACCATGGACGCGTGCAGCTTTTGTGGTCGGAAAGCGGAGGAGGTCGGGCGCCTGATCGCGAGTGGCGGCGACGGCTCGCAAGGGGCAGCCTGCGCGATTTGCAACGATTGCGTCGAACTCTGTTATCGCATCGTGCACGGGCCGCACACGCCGCTGCCCCCGATCCCCCAGGACATTCTCGCGCGCGCCGGCGTCTGCCCGACGGAGGTCACGAACGAGCGCGGCACGGTGGTGGTGAATTGCGCCTGTGCCGCGGAGCCGAGCGAAGCTCAGGCGACCGCCTGCAAGGAGCTCCTCGCTCCGTACTTCCCCGCAGGCGCGAAGTTCCGATACTTCTGGCCCGTCGAGCCGCCGGCCCGTGCCAGCGCGACCGAGTGGCTCGAAACGCAGATCGCCGTCTACAACGAGCCGCCCTCGACGCGCTTTCCCTGAAGCGCGCGCCCCGGACAGTCGCAACGCTGTCGAGACACTCGACGCGCCGCGGGGTGAGCGACGCAGCCGATCCTGTATCCGCTCGCGCGAGGGGGTGTGAAGAAGCGCATACCCAAAGGTGTGATCCATCTCCGGTGAACCGAGCGACATCGCGCGGCTCGTCGCGAATGAGCGCTCCTTGCAATTATTGCCCGACACGTCGCGCCGCTCGCGTTGACAGAGCGAAGGGTTGGAACTAAGTGGAGACACGGGCGTAGGGTTCGCGCGTAGGGAAGCATGGACACCTGACCCGAGCGGGCACGCGGAAGGTGGAACCAGCATGCGCTTGAGACATGGGATAGAGGTGAGCGTCGTTGCTGCTGCGCTGCTCTTCGCGGGTGGATGCAGCTCCGACGACGACACGACGGGGAGCGGCGGAAGCGGCGGGACCGGTGGCGGTCAAGGCGGCACGTCCGGCGGCGCCGCTGGTTCGAGCAAGGGCGGTAGCGCGGGCAGCGCGGGCAGCGCGGGCGCGGCGGCAACGGGCGGCGCCAGCGCGGGCCAGAGCGGCAGCTCGGCACACGGCGGCAGCACGAGCGGGAGCGCCGGAAATTCTGCCGGAAACGCCGGCACGGCGGCCTCCTCTGGGCAAGCGGGCGGGGGGCGTTCCGGTGACGGCGGCACCTCGGGCTCGAGCGGAAGCTCCGAGGGCGGCGCGCCGGGCGCTGGAGGCGGGGCGAGCAACGACCCGAGCTGCCCAATGGATATGCCTACGGAAGGCGACGACTGTCCGCCGGGCCCGCGCCTGAGCTGTACCTACGACGACACGAGTTGTTGGTGCACCACCTTCTGGGATTGCACCGGTTGCCCGCCGGGAGGGCCCGTGCACCAGGCGGGGTGCGAAGGCTACGAAGGTCAGTCCTGCGGCGGCTGCGACTGCACAGGCGGGGGTTACCCCGAGTGGGACTGTGGGCCGACGCCCGGCAACTGAGCATGGCTGTGGTGGTGGGGAACGCAGGCCGCGTTCAAGCGGCGCTCGAGCGATGGTTCGATGACGGTTGGCTGCGGGGGGAAGTGGATCACGGTTTCGAAGTGTTTCGACCAGAGGTGATTTCGCACTGCGCTTCCGGCGACCTCGACGGAAGCGGCGCGCTGCGCGCCGTCTTGGTCGAGATTGCGGCGCTCGACGGCCTCGAGGGAGAGCTCGCGACCGAGGCAGACGGCGATCTGCTCGTTGCGCGCTACGTGCTGCGGGGACAGCACGTCCGCCCGCTTTTTGGCGCAGATCCGAGTGGTGAGGTCATCGAGCTTCGCGGCATTGCGACCTTGCGGACGGTCGACGAGCGCATCGCAGAGCTATGGCACACCGCCACGGTGCGCCGTCCCGAGCCATGCCTCGTCGAGGGCGCGCACGCAGGCCTCGAGGAGAAGCCTTGGGCACGCCGCTGGGCGCTCACGCTGCGCGAGACGCTCGTCGCCGAGCTCGCGATGCTCGGCTACGGCGACAAGCAGATTGCAGCGGAGCTCAAGCTCGCGACCACGTCGGTGAGCAAATACTTACGTACCATTCTGCGCAAAGCCGGGGTTCCCTCGCGCACGGCGCTCGCGGAGCGGGCAGGCGTGGTTCGACTCGGATGACTCAAGCGCCCTTTCCCGACCGGGTGCTCGAGCGCGCGCTCGGGGACGACGAGCCGCCCAGCACGCCGTGCACCTTTCGCGATGCCTCGCTGCTCGGTCTCGTGGGGGAGGAGCTCGACGTCTCGAACGAGGAGTACCGGGGCGCGGTCGATCAGCGCCGGTTCCGCGTCATCCGTAGGATCTGCACGCCCGACCACGCCACGGCGGTCGTGCTGCTCGAGGGCCGGCAAGTGGGCACTTTGGGCTCGATTGTGCCCACGGGACGCACGTTTTCGGCGCTCGCCCACGTCGTGGTCGCGCTCGAACGTGGCTCGGCGACGAGCGTCGTCGTCGAATCGGGGTTGCTTGGCCACCTCACGTCCTCGGGTGTTCGCTTCGTGCCGGCGAGCCGCACGGGCGTCGCGCGCTTTTCGAGGCTTGCGGCCTCGGAGCGACCGGATCTGTTGGACGGTGATGCCGGCGCGACGTATTGGGCGCAAGCGTGGGGCTTGCCGCCGCGCTTGGCGCGCCTGGCAGTCATGCTCATGGCGGGGCTCTCGCCGCGAGCGATCGGTGCGCGGGCGCGGCTGAGCCTGCGCAGCGTTCGGACGTATACGGAAACGCTCTTTCAGCGCGCAAGCGTCCATAGCCGGGGGGAGCTCGTGCTCGCGGCGCTCCGCGACGGTCGCGCTTCCAATTAAAAGAAACGAGAAGTATCGGAGCGCGCGCGAGGGTTGCGCACTTTGACTACCTCAATTTTCCGACCTATCCCCGCTCTCTACCAATATCTATGGTCCCGCCACACGTTCGGGAAGGGCCCGGAGGGTCAGCGCTCGCGTGCGCGCTGCATTCCGACGAGCTCGAGACGGTTAGCCATTGTGTGGAGGAGCGACATGATCTCGGCCAAATTCACCCGTTTCGGTGCGGTCAACGGCATGGGGAGCCTGCTCGCGTCCGCGAGCGCGCTGCTTCTTCTTTCAGCGTGCTCTGGCTCGAGCGGCCGTAACGAGGTCTCGCTCGCTCAGGCACGGACGGAGCTCCAGCAGAAGGGCGTCGTCGCCGTCTCCGTGCTGCTGCGCGACGACGGGTCGCCGGCGTCGCTCGCCGGGGCACGCCTCGGCGTCGCGGCTCGCCTGACGGACGGTCGCTCGCTCGTGACTCACAACTTCAAGTCAGGCCCGGGCATGAGCATCGTCGTCGCCTCCGAGGCGGACCTCGAGGAGCTCGCGAACAATCCGGACGTCGACCGTTTCGACGTGTCTCCGAAGCCCGCGCCTTTTCTCGACGTGACACGCGAGATCACGGGTGCCGACGCCGCCTTCGCGGCGGGACACAACGGTTCTGGACGCCGGGTCGCGATCATCGACAGCGGCGTCGAAGGCACGCACGGCGACATCAGCAACAACCTCGTGGAAGAGGCGTGTTTCTGTAACTCCGGTGTCGGATGCTGCCCGAACGGGCTGAGCTCGCAGGTCGGCACGGGCGCCGCCGCCGACATGGACACGACCTTCGGTCACGGCACGCACGTGACCGGCATCGTGAC
>DASUGE010000165.1:0-3371 GCA_036274215.1 Polyangiaceae bacterium
TCAGCGGGCATTAGAACCGAAGATACCCATGGCACGCATTCTTCTGCGCGGAGCCCTCTTCACGGCCGCGGGGACGCTCGGCTTCCCCTGCATCGCGGAGGCGCACTTTCACCTGAACTCGCCGGACAACTGGCTGGTGCAAGAGACGGACGGCACCCCGCAGAAGACGGGCCCCTGCGGTGACCCCGGAGAGACGAATCCGGACGCTCAGATGAGCATGAAGGTCACCGAATACAAGGCCGGGGAGACGATCCCCATCAAGCTGAACGAGACCGTCCCCCACCCTGGTCACTACCGCGTCGCGCTGTCGTTGACGGGCCCGGACGGGCTCCCCGCGGAGCCCAAGGTCACGAAGTCGGCCACTGACACCTCAGCGAACGGGCAGTGCGGCACGGCCGAAATCATGGACCCGCCCGTGATGCCCGTCCTGCTCGACAACGCGCTCGAGCACACCGCGAAGTTCAACGGCGAGCAGACGATCATGGTGACGCTCCCCGCCGACGTGTCGTGCGAGAAATGCACACTGCAGGTGCTCGAGTTCATGTCGAACCACTCGGCGCCGTGCTTCTACCATCACTGCGCGGACATCAAGATCACCAACGACGGCACCATGAGCGCGGGCGGCGCCGGCGGCATGAGCGCGGGCGGCGCCGCAGGCATGAGCGCAGGCGGGGCGAGCTCCGGCGGCGCGAGCTCCGGCGGCATGAGCACGGGCGGCGCTGCGGGCATGAGCGCGCAGGGCGGCTCGAGCGGGATAACGGCACAAGGCGGCGGCTCGGGCTCCGGCACCGCCGGCACGTCGGCCATGAACGGCGGCGCCGGCGGTACGGCTGGCACCGCGATGGCTGCGATGGGTGGCACCGGCAACCCCGCGCTGGGCGGCGGCGGCAACACCGCAATGGGCGGCTCTGGCAACACGACGACCGGCGCCGCAGGCAAGCAAGCGGGAAGCGGCCCGTCCCCGATGACAGACACCAAGGAAACCGACGAAGACGGCGGCTGCCGCGTGGCACCCGGTCGTGCCTCCTCGCCGGTCGCTCTGCTCGCGCTGCTCGGACTCGCGGGGCTCCTCTCGCGACGCCGACGCTGAGGAACGCGACGCTCGAGTTGGTGGTCGATTTCGGCCTTACGTAACGGCCGAGACCACAGCTCACTACATTGGATTCGGGCTCGGGCTGCAGAGCCTGTGAGCCCCCCAGGCCTCGCTCGGAATTCGGAGCTATTCTCTAAAGCTCATGCTGCCCTCGGGGTCCTTCCGGTTTCAGGCTTCCGGCCTCCGGCTCGAGGCTGCGTTGCTCGCGGGCGTCGTCGGTTCGGTGCTCGCGCTCGCTCCGGCGGGGCAGCCTGCATACGCAAGGGACGGGGTACATGCTCCGTGCCCGGCGGAGATGGCGCTCGCCGGCAACGCGTGTGTCGATCGCTGGGAGGCGCACCTCTCGAAGCGCAACGACGACGGCTCGCTCTCGCCGTTCGCACCGTACGAGCGGCCCACGGGCGGCACCTTCGTCGCTCAGTCGAGCGCCGGGACCCGCCCGCAGGCCTACATCAGCCGAACCGAAGCGGCGAGCGCGTGCGAGAACGCGGGCAAGCGCTTGTGCACGGTGACCGAGTGGTACCGCGCCTGCCGCGGCCCGGAAGACACCCTGTATCCCTACGGCGCCACCTACGTCGCGAAGCGCTGCAACGTCGGCAAGCCCCACCTCTTGTCGATCCTACACGGTCGCGATCCGCACGCCTGGAGCTACGACGCCTTCAACGATCCCGAGCTCGACAAGAAGCCGGGCTTCCTCGCCGAGACGGGCGAATACTCGGGCTGCGTCACGAGCGCCGGCATCTACGATCTCGTCGGCAATCTCCACGAGTGGGTCTCCGACCGCGTCGAGCCCTCGATCGCCGCGAAGCTCCCGCTCACGCCCGGCATCAAGATGCGCGTGCAGCGCAACACCGGCAAAGGCGTCTTCATGGGCGGCTTCTTCAGTACGACGAACCAACACGGCGACGGCTGCGCCTTCGTCACCATGGCCCACGAGCCCGCCTACCACGACTACTCGACCGGCTTCCGCTGCTGCAAAGACCCGAACGGCTGACGCCGACTCGCCCTTGCCACGACGCCCATCGAGAGCGGCGGCGCGCATGCAGGCGGGAAAGAGGTAGCTGCCCCCGTGTGGAAGCGTCGTGGTACGGCCCGCGTGCTCCGCCTCAGGCGTCCGCGCGCGGGTGCGCCGCCAAGCGCCGGCTTCGCCGGCGCGGGGGCACGACGGCGTTGACCGGTAACGTACGGTGGCGTTGCAAAGCATGGCGCGGAGGCACGACGGCGGTGACGTGCGGTGGCGTTGCAAAGCATGGCGCGGGGGCACGACGGCGTTGGGCGGGGACGTGCGGTGCGAGCGGTGACGGGCAGCGCACCCGGTGCAAGCAATAACTTGGCGGCACCGTCGAACGGCGTGGAAGCGAGGGCTGTGGCGGGCCACGCCGCGAGAACGCGGTGACGGCTGTTGAGCTATTCGGTCGGCGCGGTCGACATCCGGGCTACGTGCTCGTGGGAGACGACAGCGGTGCCCGTTGTTGACAACCGCCCGGATATCCGAGCGGGGGTTTGGCGCTACTGAGGAGCGAGCTCGCGCAGCGCTTGCCGGATAACCTGCTCGAGAGAGGAGACAGTGTTGGGGATTTTCGCGAGAGCGCGCTTCGCTTCACTTTCGCGGAAGCCCGTGCCGACGACAGCCTGAAAGGCTTTCGCGCGCACGTCGGCGAGGGCCGGAGCGACGACGGTGCCGTACGGAGTTCCGTCGGCGTGACTGAAGGAGAGCCCGGAAGAAGGCGTACCGGAGATGACGAGCGAGCCGCTGTGGGCGGCGCGGTGGTGGGCGGCGCAGAGGAGGACGAGATTGTCCATGAGATGTTTCCCGCCTTCGCAGCGACGCTCGAGGTGGTGCGGCTCCGTAAAGACCGCGTGCCGGCAACCAGGAACGCGACATTTCCCGCCGTCTCGGCGAAGGACCGTGCGGCGCATTGCCGGCGGGATGGTCTGCGTCGCGCGCCTCGGACGCGCGTCCACGTGGGCGCGACCGCCTGCGTGGTCGTCGACGTGCACGTGGGCGCGACCGCCGGCGTCGTGCTGAACGCCCACGTGGGCGTCGACGTGTCCGACGTGCTGAGCGTCGCACTCCGCCATCTCGAGAATTTCGGGACCGACTTCGATGAGCTCACCGCGACCTTGCTGCGTGGCCCGGCGGCAGCGCTCGCAAACCGTGAGCGCGATTTGGTAGCTCGAGCGCCCGGGTTCCCGATTGCCGTCGAGGACCTGCCGGCAGAGCAGCAGGAACGCTGCGTCTTCGTCGAGCGGCTCCCCCGCGTCGCGCCGGATTTTC
>DASUGE010000166.1:0-6323 GCA_036274215.1 Polyangiaceae bacterium
GAGCGCGGAGTTCCCGTTCGTGCTCCTCACGGGGCGCGGCTCCTCGAGCCAGTGGCACACGCAGACGCGCACCGCCAAGTCCCCGGTCCTGCGCCGCCTCTACCCGAGCGAGCCGTACGTCGAAGTGAGCCCCGACGACGCCGAGCGGCTCGCCATCGAGCCGGGCACCTGGGTTATCGTCGAATCACGCCGCGGGATGATGCGCGCGCGCGCGCACCCGACGCACGTCGTGCGTCCCGGTCAGGTGTTCGTGCCGATGCACTACGCGAAGGCGAATCAGCTCACCTTTCCGGCGTTCGATCCGCACTCCCGTCAGCCGTCGTACAAGCACTGCGCCGTCCGCCTGCGCGCCATCGAAGCCGCCGATCAAGCGACCTAGTGCCGTCCGCCCTAGCGGGACTTAACGCGACATCCTGCCCGGCGACGGGCCGGGAGCTGTGCACGGACTCGGCACACTGGCATGCTGCGCGCCTATGCCTTCGATCGCTCCCCCGTCTTCGCCGCGGTCGTCCCCGCGGGGGCCGCGCATCGCCTTCCTCGCTGCGTACATGAACAACGCGTACGAGTGGGACGTGTGGCGCGGGGCGCGCGCCGCCGTGGAAGCGCGTGGTGGCACGGCGCTGGGCTTCGCGGGCGCGGGCGTCGACGACCCGGACCCCGAGCACCAGGCGCGGCGCGGGGTCTTCGAGCTTCTCCACTCGTCGAACGTCGACGGCATCCTGTGTCTCACGAGCGTGGTGGGGCAGCACGCGGGCGTGGAGCGCACCGAAACGTGGCTTTCGAGCAAGGGCTTGCCGGTGGTCAGCATCGGCCCGGCCTCGCGGCTGCCGAGCGTCTCCGTTGACGATGCGTCCGGTATCACGCAGCTCATGGCGCACCTGATCGAGCACCACGATCACCAGCGCATCGCCTTCATCAAGGGCACGGAAAGCAACCAAGAAGCGCAGCGGCGGCTCGCCGCGTACCACAAATCGCTCGCGAACCACGGGCTGCCGCACGATCCGCGCCTGGTGCTCGACGGTGACTTCACGGCGGCGGCCGGCGTGCGCGCGATGGTCGAGCTCTTCGACTCGCGGCAGGTGCCGGTCGACGAGCTCGACGCCGTCGTCGCCTCCAACGATTACATGGCCTTCGGCGCCATCGACGAACTCGTGAAGCGACGGCTTTCGGTGCCGGATCAGGTGGCCGTGGTCGGCTTCGACGACATCATGCCGGCGCGCGTTCACACCCCGCCGCTCACGACGGTGCGCCAGCCGCTCGAGGAGCTCGGTCGCCAAGGGGCACAGCGCCTGCTGGATCTGTTGGAAGGAAAGCCCGCGGACGGTGCCGTCCGGCTCCCGACGGAGCTCGTGCTCCGCAACTCGTGCGGCTGCGTTCCGACGAGCCGTTACGTCTTCCCGCGCGAGGTCGTCGATACGGCGGAAGGCGACCTCCGGTTCCGTGACGTGCTGCGCGCCGCGCTCGGGGCGGAGCTGCGCGGCGAGCCCGGCACCTTTGCCGCCGCGATCGAGCCGTTCTTGCGCGAGATCGCCGCGGGCGGCACCACGGATCTCGACGTCGGGCGCCGCTTCGCCGACGAGTTCTGCTCGCGCCTGCGGCTCGCGCGTGGCGACGTCGTGTTCGAGCGCCTGGCGCGGCTCGGGCACGTCCTGCACACGCGCATGTTCGGTCCGCAGGCGTACCTCTCGACCACGCTCGCGGAATACCTGCCGACCTTCGAGATCGACGAGTGCGTCGTTTCCGAGATCGCCGGCAAGCCTCGCAGCGACTCCCCGCTCGCGGCCCTGAAGCTCGCCTTCGGCTTCAACCAATCGACGCATCAGCCGCAGATGGTGACGTTCGACGGACACGACCTCGTTCCACCCGATTTTGCGAACCTGCGCGGCCGCTCGGCCTTCGTGATGCCGCTCACCTGCGGAGCGCAGCCGCTCGGCATGACGGTCATCCCGGCGTCGGCTCAGGAGGGTAGCTTCTACGAGACCTTGGCCGAGCTCTTCTCGACCGTGCTCAAGGTGCTCGAGGTACGGCGGAGCTAGGCTCTGGACCTCGTGTAGACGCGCCCTAGAACCGTCCGAACAAGTGCAGCCCGGCGCGGCTCTCGCCGACCTCGGGCACCAGCGTGAGTGACACCTTTTCGGCCGCGTGCGGCGCCGTCGCGACGAGCACGATGCCGCCCGTGATGAGCGCCAAGCCGCTGCCGATGCTGACGAAGCCGATGGTTCGGCTCGTCTTCGCGTCGCCATGGTAGCGGTCTTGGCGTTCCTTCTCGTCTGCCTTGTCGCCGACCTGATCCTGGGCGCGCGCGTAGAGCACGAACCAGATCCCGACGCCCGTGGCGGCGATGCCCGTGCCGCCGACGACGTAACCGACGATGCGCTGCGTCTTGCCCGGATCGCCCGCCGGCTGCGCGCCCTGATCGGCGGGCGGGGGAACGGCGGCACCGGCAGCCGCAGCAACGGGAGGCGGCGGCCCGTCCTCGAGCGGCGGGATCACGACCTTCGACGTCGCTCCGGCGCCCTCCGTGCGCGCTTCGAGGTGAATGGGCTTCTTGCCGGGTGCCGTCACGTCGATGGTGCGCACGCCGGGATCGACCGGCGCGGGGACTCCCCACAATCCTTGCGGCACGGCGGCACCGTCGCGCTTGATCTCGAGTCCCGCGAGCGCGGCCGCCGGCGGGCTCACCTCGATGACGAGCTTCGTGAGGCGCGGCTCGAGCTGCGCGGCTTCGTCGCGCGCGAGCTCCTCGCGATCGCTCTGTCCCTCCGAGCGCGCTTGCGAGGCGGCCTCGCGGTAGGCGGACCACGCGCTCGCAGTCTGGCCGTTCTCCTTGTAGCAACGACCGAGGTTCAGGAGCGTTCCGACGCCGGGGTCGAGCTTCTGGCTGTCCGCAAACTTCTTGCATGCCTCCGGGTAGCGCTTGGCTTCCATCAGCCGCTTCGCGTCGTCGAACAAGGCTTCGGCGGCGGCCTTGTCGTTTTGGGCACGCGCGTGCGGTGCAACGGCCAGCGCCGCGACGAGGAGTGAGGACGAGATCCAGGTGGCGTGCTTCACGACACGGCTCCTTCCCGAAGGAATCGAAGCCCCCCTTATACCTCCGCCGCCCTTACTTGCGATCGTCGTAAAGGTTCGCCTTTTTCGCAGGCTTCGCTGGAGCGGGTGCCGGAGGCGGCGCGGGCGCCGGGGCCGGTGCCGGTGCAAGAGCCGCGACCTTGGCGGCAGGCGGCGCCTTGCCCTTCGCGAGGAACGGCGCCGGCTTGGCGCCGGGCTTCGCAGGCGCTTGCGGTGAAACTTCCGGGTTGGCGCTCGTGGTCGCGCTCGCACTCGGCGGCTCCGCTGGCGGTGGAACGACGGGCGCAACGGTCGGCGCCGCGGTTTCGACGGACGGCGCCGTGACCGCGGCGGCGACGGCATCGTCGGGCTTACTCGTCGCGACCGGCGCGCCTGCAGGTGTCGCCGCGCCGTGCCCGCGCAGCAAGAAGACGCCCGCGGCAGCGGCGCCGCTCAAGAGCAGGAGGACCGCGACGAGGCCAATCGTGCGTCCGCGTCCGCGGTGGTCGACTCCCGAGGCACCCCAGGCGGCACCGGTTCCCGTGCCCATGCGCGAGCTCGGGGGCATCGCGTCGTCGAGGTTCGGCTGCGAGCCGCTGAGCCCGGCACCTGCGATCACACGACTCACTCGCTCGATCGAGAGGCGCGCCCGGCGCGGCGCGAACGGCGCGAGGGCATGCGCGAACTCGGCGATCGTCCCGAAGCGCCCGTTTCGATCCTTGTCGAGGCAGCGCACGATCACGCGCTCCAGGCCCTCGGGCGCGTCCGGGCGCAGCGCGCGGAGCGAGGGCGGCGCTTGCTGCAGGATCATCACGCAAAGCTGCGTGATCGTATCCGCCTGAAACGGCACGGTGCCGGTCAAGAGCTCGTAGAGAATCGCGCCGAGGGCCCAGATGTCGGTGCGCGCGTCCACGTCGCGCGACGACGCCATCTGCTCGGGCGACATGTAGAGCGGCGAGCCCATGACCGTCGTCGTCTTGGTCATGGAGAGGTCGGAGCCCGACGCGGCCATGCCCGACACCTTCGAGATGCCGAAGTCGAGCACCTTCACCGACGGCGTGCCGTCGGCGCGCGTGACGAGGAACAGGTTCGCGGGCTTGAGGTCGCGATGCACGATCCCGAGCGCGTGCGCTTCGGCGATCGCTTCACAAGCTTGGAGGATGTACTCGATCGCGTCTTCGATCGCGAACGCGCCGCGCCGCTGCGAGATGGTGCCGAGATCGGCGCCATCGAGGTACTCCATGATCATGTAGGGCGCGCCCGTCTCGAGCTGACCCACGTCGGTCACGCGCGCGACGTGCTCGCTCTTGATGCGCACTGCCGCCCGCGCCTCGCGCAGGAAGCGCGCGACTGCCTCGGCGTTGCCGAGCGCCTGCGGGAGCAGGAACTTGATCGCGACGCGCTCCTCGAGCGTGACGTGCGTCGCCGCCACCACGACGCCCATGCCGCCCATCCCGAGCACGCGCTCGATGCGGTACTTGCCGAGCAAGATCTGTCCGGGCTCGACCCCGGCCACCTGATGGCCGACCTCGGACTCTACGGGGGGACTGCTGCTCACCAAACTCACCCTAAATACGGACGAGCCAGTATATCGATCCCTTCGCCGCAGGCCATTCCGCCGCAGGGCTCGGGTGATTGAGGGCCTAAAGGTGCAGGATGACGCGGGTCATCGGGCCCCCCGCCTCCCGCCGGACGGCGTGCCACCCCGGCGGCAGCTTCGGCTCGGTGAAATCGAAGAGAAAACGCGCGTCGAGCGGCGAAAGGTTCACGCAGCCGCCGCTCGCCCCGTCGCCCCATTCGTCGTGCCAATAGGCCGTGTGGAGGGCGTAGGGACCCGTGAAATTCTGGACCCACGGCACGTCGGAATGCACGAAATCGTGCGGCGCTTCCATCGTCGCTGTCACGATTTTGGTGTTGATCGTGTAGGAGCCGAGCGGGGTCGAGGCCGTCTCGAGGATGGGCCGGCCGCGCACGGGCTTCCCGCCGCGGCCCGGTGAGATCAGCGTCGCGAAGCGCGGCGTCACGCCCTCGAACGCGAGCAGCCAACCGCCGAGGATGCTCACGTCGATCCACGTGTCGTGCTCGTGCCCGGCGGCGCCGTCGGCGAGCGCGGTGGACCACGGTGTCCGCTCGGGCGGGCTCGGCACGACGGCGTCGCTCTCTTTCACGTAGATGCCGGGTTCGCGGGTCTCGAGGTAACGCACGCCGTCCTCGACCACGCTCGCGCCCGTGAGCTCGACCCAATCGAGGCGCCGAAAGATCCCCGCCGCGGGCGTGAACCGGTCGCCGAGCCGCGCGTACTTCGGGCGATCCTGCGTGCGAAAGAACGCGAGCGGCAGCCGCGCTTCGGCGCCGAGGTGCACGCCGTGGAACGCGACCTTCGGGTACTCGCGCACGCGATCCTTCGGGATCCAGCCGTAATCGGCGCTCAGCAGAAAGCCGCGGTTTCCCCAGCGCGCCTCGGTCGTGTACGCGACCGTCGAGTGCAGCTTCAGCTCGGCGCGCGCCTCGTGCACGCTCCGCGCCAGCAGCGGGAGGCTCGGCGGTGCGATGTCGGGCAGCGACACGTCGACCCCGAGCAGCGATTTGACGCGTTGGCCGGCGCGTGCTCGCTCGAGATCCTTCAGGTGGCGCGGGAGGTCGGACTCGTTGCGCGCCTGGATCTCGGGGGAGGGCAGCTCACGGTAGCGCACGAGGCCGAGCGATTCGCCGTACCGGAACGGCCACGCCGAGTCCGTATTCGGCGTGAAGGCGCGCAGCGCGGCAGACTCCGCATCGTCGGGATCGATGCTCGCGCGCTTCTCGTCGCTGCATACGAAGCCGCGCGGCTCGATCTCGTACCAGGGGCTGTCGCAGCCAGGCCCGTAGAAGGGGTCCGTGCTCTTTCGCGCGACGCTCCCGCCCGTCCAGAGGTAGCCGATCCACTCGGAGCCGGCGTCCGGCTTCGCCTGAATCCAGACGAAGCGGGCCTTGGCGTGGAGCGGCGCTGGGGGAAGCGGTGGGGCGACGGGCGTCGGCGCCGAGGGGCCTCGGGGGGCGGCGGGCGGTGACGTCCGGTGGGCGGCGGTAGCGCCACGCTCGCCCTCATGCGCGGGCCGCTCCGACGCGCAGCCTGCGGCGAGCATCGCCAGCAAGCGCAGGTCCGTCCGAGAACCGATCTTCACGACAAAACGGTACCCGGGCGGCGCCGGGGTGACCAAAAAAGCGGCGGCGAACGGTGAAAAGTCGGGCGCCCGGGGCCGAGTCACCAGACGACGCGGATTCGGCGATCCTTT
>DASUGE010000167.1:0-8366 GCA_036274215.1 Polyangiaceae bacterium
ACGCGACGCTCCGGGGAGACTTGCTTCGAGTCGTTCACGCCTTCGGCGCGCCATTCGGGCTCGAGCACGACCGCCGCCGCAGCCACGGGCCCTGCGAGCGGGCTCATGCCGGCCTCGTCGATGCCCGCGACGAGGATGACCTTTTTCGCCCAGAGTTTGCGCTCGAATTCGAGCATGCGGCGCAGGCGCTGCCCTTCCGCGCGGTTGTCGCGCCGCCGGCGCTCGACGTGCTCGAGGATCGCGCGCGCACCAGGCCGCGGATCGGTCCGCAACGTCGCCTCGAGCTCTAGCGGCAACGGACGATCGCGCTCGACGTAGCGGGACCGGATCTGGGCGAGCGTGAGGGCACGCATGGCTCGCGGAACGTCTTCCCACGCGACCGCGCGTTCGGCCACCCCGGGACCCTGCTGTCGCGTTCAGGACGTTTTCGCCCTGGTTGACCCTCGGGTATCGCTCGCTATGCCTGAGTCGTGCGCCCGGCGACCTGGCTTCTCCTCGCCGCGCTGCCTCTCGTCAGTCGCGAGTGCGAGCGTGAGACGGCACCGGGAACGCGCGATGTGTCGACGCGACCTGCCTCCTCTGCTGCGCCGGCGCCTGCGCCAGGGCCGATTCGCGTCGAAGCGCTCGAAGGAACGGCTCCGCCCGTGTTCGTGCTGCGCGGCGGTCCGCGCGGCCCGGAAAAGCTCGTGTTCCTGCACGGCATGTGCGGTCATGGCATGGGTTACGCGCAGTCGTTCCAACGCACGGCGGCCAAGTGGGGCACCCTGATCGCTCCCCAGGCGGACGTCCCGTGCGGTGACGGACCGTGGGCACGCTGGTCGAAGGACATCGCCGCGCTCGATCGGCGCATTCACGACGCCTTCCGCGCGCTGGGCCACGAGGGCGCGCTCGAGGACGTCATCGTGATCGGCTACTCGCAGGGCGCGACGCGCGCGGAGTCGCTCGCCCGCGAGTACCCCCGCGTTTACACGCGACTCGTCTTGATGGGCGGTCCCTACGCGGCGAACCCGCGAGGGCTCGAAACGCTGCGCGGAGCCGTGGCGATGGCCGGCGCGCGCGACAGACTCGACCTCATGCAAGCGAGCGCAAAATCACTCGGCAAGGCCGGCGTTCCCGCGACATTTCTCCTCATTCCGGAGGCGACCCACGGCTCGATGGGGCCGCATCCGGAAGAGACGATGGATCAGATGCTGACCTGGCTCCGCGACCACGAGCGACCGCTGCCGAAGTAGCCGACCTTCAGTTGTCGTTGTTGTTCCGGCACGAGTCGCACGGACCGTCGTCGCCGATGTTCTCGCAGCGGCAATGCTGGCAGTCGTCCGCACACACGCAGCGACCGCTGATCGTGCACTCGCCGCCCTGGCCCGGGTCGTCGAGGCCTTCGAGGCATCCGACGAGCGAGGCGAGCTGAGCGCTGCAGGCGGCCCGGACCTCCTGCGGAATGTTGTTCGGATTCCCTTCGCCGATCCGCTCGAGCTCGCGGCAGCTGAGCTCCTCCAAATTGTCGAGGAGGCACGTCGAGATCGTCGCAATCTCGATCGCGCAGCCCAACGCGTTGAACTTCCCGTTGCACTCGTGGATGCATTGCTCGAGCGGCATCGCCGCGATCTCGTCCGCGTCGAGCTCCTCCGAACAGTTGTTGGCGACCGCCATCGCACAGAGGTAGTCGCAGAGCTGCGCGCCGGGGCCCGGCTGGGACACCGAACCCGTGCGTCCGCCGGGGCGCTGGTAGGTCGAGGGCGGGTCTTGATAGTTCGACGGCGTTCCGGTCGAAGGCGGGTCCTCATAGGTGGACGACGGCTTCTGGTAGGAGCCGTTCTCGAGCGGCGGGGGCGGACCCGCGTTACTCGGGCTCTCGCCGCTGCCGCAGGCCGTGGCCCATAGGCCGGTCGCGATGAGAAGGGTGATCGCCGAAGCACGCATCAGGGGCCTCCTACGCAAGGCGGCCGGGAGCCCAAAGCGCCCGGCCGGCAAACCGACAGTTTATCAGAAGTAGTAGAGGGCGGCGACGTTGTCCGTGAAAATGGCCCACGGATTGCTGCCGACCGTCGTGTGGAGCTCCGAACGGCTCGCGGACTGCTTCACCGTCGCGGCGCCCGCGGGCACCTGCGAGTTTTCGGTCTTGCCGCTGTCGTTGTCGTACCGGAGGCCGACGCTTGCGACGAGGGAGAGCTGCGGGAGCTTGATGAATCCGAAGTGGATCTCCGCTCCGATGCGCGCGCCGAGATCGAAATGAAAGCCGCTGTACTCGATCTTGCCCGCCGTGGTGCCGTTCGTGTCCTCGCTACCGCCAGCGAAGCCGAGGTTGATTTCCGGAATGACCTCGAACGTGAAATGATCGGCCGACGCGAGCGCGAGGGGGACACCACCGTGGATCAGAAAGCCCGTGAACGAGCCGCGCTTGTAGTTCGGCGTCATCGGATCGCCGTCGTCGATGGTGCCGCCGATCATCGACATGCCGATGCCGGCGTCGATGCCGATCATCGGATCGAGCCAGTAGCGAATGCCGACGACGGGCGCTTGGCCCGTGATCGCGTACGGGGTGTCGTTCGGACCGGTGCCGCCGACGTTGGCCGCGGCGCCGGTGTTCGTGATGCCGAAGTACCCGACCGCGAGGCGACCCACCATCTGCGCGTGGTCGCTCGTACCCGGAGTCGCGGCGGCGGCAGGAGCAGCAGCGGCTGGCGGCGGCGAGGAACCTGGAAGCGAGACGCCCACATTCGCCGAGCCGGATCCCGAAGCAGCGGCCTCTTCGGCGTACGCACCGCGCGCGATCAGCACCGAAACCAGGGTAAAAGCGGCAATGGTCAGGTTTCGCATCGTTTGCTCCGATTTTTCTGGGGAATGAGATCGGCCGACGGCCGGCGCCGGCGGCTACAATGCGCCCGCATGCTCCTCCGACTTGATGTCGGAGGTCAACCTATGGACGACGCGATGCGTCATGAACAACAGGGAACGAGGCCGTGAACGAGCGTCCATCCAAAGGGGCGCCCAAGACACGGGCCGATCTGCTCTTGGTCGATCGCGGGCTCGCCGAGACGCGGAGCCGCGCGCAGAGCCTGATCTTGGCGGGCCGCGTGCTCTCGGGCGAGCGGCGCATCGAGAAGAGCGGCGAGCTCATCGCTCTGGACGCGCCGCTCTCGCTGAAGGAGCGCGAGCGCTTCGTGTCACGCGGCGGCGAGAAGCTCGAGGGGGCCCTCGCCGCGCTCGGGCTCGAAGTGAAGGGCGCGGTATGCGCCGACGTGGGGGCATCGACGGGAGGGTTCACCGATTGTCTGCTCCAGCGCGGCGCCTCACGCGTGTTCGCGATCGACGTGGGACACGGTCAGCTCGCGCAGGCGCTGCGGCTCGATCCGCGCGTCGTCGTGCTCGAGCGCACCAACGCGCGGCACCTCACGGCCGAGTCATTGGGCGGACAGGTGGACTTCGTCGTCGCCGACGTGTCGTTCATCGGCTTGGGGCAGCTCTTGCCCGCGTTCTGCGAGATCGTGACGCCGGGCGGCATGCTGCTCGCGCTCGTGAAGCCGCAGTTCGAGGCGGGCCGACTCGAGGTGGCGCGGGGCAAAGGCGTGATTCGCGACGAGACGGTGCGGCGCTCCACGGTCGACCGGGTCGCGAAAGCGATCGAAGACGCCGGCTTCGAGCTGCTCGGCGAGGTCGATTCGGTGCTCACCGGTCCGAAGGGCAACCGCGAGCGCTTCGTCTTGGCGCGCATGTCGCCGGAGACGCCGCCGCTCTCGGCGTGACTCGGCGGTACGCGTCGCTCACAGCACGAGCACCCACACGTCGTAGACGACGTGCGTCCACACCACGGGCGCGAAACCGCGCAGGGCATAGATCAGCGTGAATGCGACGCCGCACACGAAGCGGAACACGAACGAGCGCAGCTCGAACGGATCGCCGAGCGGACCCACGTAGTGCCAGGCGCTGAACGCCAGCGCGGCCGCCAGCGACCAGCCGAGCGTGAGGAGCCGCGCCTTGCCGTCCGAAATAGGCTCCGCGAACAGGCGCAGCACCTTCGCGCCCAGCCCGAAGAGCAGCACGCGGAACGCAATTTCCTCGTAAAAACCCGCGCCGAGCGAGAGCACGATGCCGGCGAAAGCTCCGAGCGGCTCCGCGGCCTCCGGCCCCGCCAAGGCGTCGAGCTTGAGCTTGCCGACGAGGTAGCCGGCCGCGAGCCGCATCGCGATCGCGTACACGATGCCCTCGGAGAGCACCCACGCGAAGCGCTGCCAGCGGAGCTCGTGGCGGCGGCCGTTGAGGGCGAGCACGCCGACGAAGATGACGCCGATGGCGAGCGTGAAGGCGCCGTAGGCGGCGAGGTTATTGTCCGCGAACTCGACGAGCTTCTTCGTGACGAGGTCCGCCGCGTTGCGCACGGGAAGGAACACGACGCCGAGGTGGTAGCCGAGAAACAGCGGCAGCGTGAGCGCGAGGTCCGACCACGGATCGCTCTTCGCGGCGATCTCAGGCTCGGACGGGACTTCCGACACTCAGCTCGGCCTCAGGTGGTAGACGAGCCACATCACGAGGACGATCCAGCCGAGCACGATGCCGACGAAGGCGCCGTCGTGGAGCATCTCCTGCGTGGGGCTCTCGGCATGGGGACGATGCTTCACGATGTGGAGAAAACGCCAGACGCCGAGCACGACGAAGCCCGTGCTGAGCCACAGGTGGTCGCTGTGAAAAAACCGACGCGTGTGCTCGTTGAGCGTGTACGCGACGTAGGTCGCGATCGTGAGGAGGGCGGTGACGCCGAGCGCGACATCGAGACCCTGCCGCGAGTACGATTCGAGCGACGAACGCTGCGCGCCGGCGTTCGCCTCGGCCGCCGCGAGCTCGTGTCGCCGCTTGCCGAAGCCGAGGAACAGCGCGAGCAGCGCGGTGCACAAAAGCAGGTACTTCGACACCTGAATGCGCGTGGCGTAGCCGCCGCCCATCACGCGCAGCACGAAGCCGGCCGCGATGCAGGCCACGTCGAGGTAGGCGACGTGCTTCAGCTGAAACGAGTACCAGACGTTCTGCCCGAAGTAGATGAGGGCGACGATCAGGAACGCCCAGCCGAGCGTCACCGACCAGCCGAGCGCCACGACGACGAGGGTCGCGCACAAGACGTACGCCCACGAGAGCGGCACCCGACCGGAAGCGATCGGCCGCCAGCGTTTGACCGGGTGGGTGCGATCGGCCTCGCGATCGGCGATGTCGTTCATCGCGTACACGGCGCCGGCCAGGAGGCAGAACACCGCGAAGGCCGAGGCGGCTCGCGACAGCACGAAGGGCGCGAACATCTCCTTCGCGAAGACGATCGGGGCAAGAACGAACACGTTCTTCACCCACTGGTGAGGCCGGACCGTGCGCACGACGCCGCGCAAACGCTTGACCGTGCTCACGGGGGCGGTCGCCTCGGGTGCGCTTTCGACGGGGTCCGGCATCGAACGGGCTCTCGGAAGGTAGTCGTTCGGGGCCGACCTCGCGAGGCATTTTGGCGACCGCCGGAGCGAGGGACCATGAAAATCTCGTAAGCTCCCGGCAGCCAGTGACCTCTTCGAGCCCCTCGTCCCGGCATGCCGAGCTCGTGCGCAAAGTGAGGATGCACGACCACCGCTACTACGTGCTCGACGATCCGGAGATTTCGGATCGCGACTACGACGCGCTCTACGCGGAGCTCCGTGCGCTCGAGGCCGCGCATCCCGAGCTCGTGACGCCCGATTCGCCGACGCAGCGCGTCGGGGCGGCTCCGCGCGCGGACATGAAGACGGTGCCGCACGTCGTCCCCATGACGTCCCTCGACAACACCTATGGGACGGACGACCTCGCGGAGTTCGTGCGGCGCGTGATGGAGGGCCTGCCCGCGAGTGCGAAACCCGAGTTCTGCGTGGAGCCGAAGCTCGACGGCGCCAGCATCGAGATCCTCTACCGCGACGGGCGGCTCGTCTCCGGCTCGACGCGCGGCGACGGCCTCACGGGCGAGGACGTGACGATGAACCTGCGCACGATGCGCTCGCTGCCGCTCACGATCGACTACCAGGGCCCGCTCACGCTGCGCGCAGAGGTCGTGATCTACCGGCGCGATCTCGAGCGCATCAACCAGGAGCGCGCCCAGACGGGCGAGCCACCCTTCGCGAACCCGCGCAACGCGGCCTCCGGCAGCCTGCGCATGCTCGATCCGCGCATCGTCGCGCGGCGCGGCCTGCGCGCGTTCGTGTGGCAGGTGGTGGAAGGCAAAGAGCTCGCGGGCTCGCACTCCGGTGCCTTGAAGCGCGTCGGCGAGCTCGGGCTGCCGGCGCACGGCAAGGAGCGCCTGTGCACGACGGAGAAGGAGCTCTTCGAAGCCATCGCCGAGCTCGACGGCGGGCGCCGCTCGTTCCCGTACGAGACGGACGGCGCCGTGATCAAGGTCGACGACTTCACGCAGCAGGCGATTCTGGGCGCCACCGCGAAGTTCCCGCGCTGGGCGATCGCCTACAAATTCGGTGCCGAGCAGGCGACGACGCGCGTCAACGACATCATCGTCGGCGTCGGACGCACCGGCACGCTCACGCCCGTCGCCGTGCTCGAGCCCGTGCAGCTCTCCGGCACGGTCGTCTCGCGCGCGTCGCTGCACAACGAGCAAATCGTCGGGCAGCTCGACGTGCGCATCGGCGACCGCGTGACGATCGAGAAGGCGGGAGAAATCATCCCGCAGGTCGTCTCCGTCGAGCACACGGCGCGCAGCGGCGGCGAGCAGCCGTTCGCGATGCCCACGCACTGCCCGGTCTGCAATACCCCGGTCGTGCGCGTGCCCGGCGAGGTGGCGGTGCGCTGCCCGAACCCGCGCTGCCCCGAACAGGTGAAGGGCGCCATCTTCCACTTCTCGCGGCGCTTCGCGATGGACGTCGATCGCCTGGGCGAGTCGCTGATCGAGCAGCTCGTCAACGCCTCCGTCGTGAAGGACGTGGCCGACCTCTACCGCCTCGACGCCCCGACGCTCGAATCGCTCGAGCGCATGGGCAAAAAGAGCGCCGAAAACGTGCTGAAATCGATCACGATCTCCAAGGAGCGCACGCTCGATCGCCTGCTCACGGGGCTCGGCATCGAGCACGTCGGGCAGGTCGCCGCGCGGCAGCTCGCCGAAAGCGTGGGCTCGCTCGGGGCGCTGCTCGCGCTCGGCGAGACCGAGCTCGTCGAGCGCGTCTCGGCCATCGCGGGCTTCGGACCGAAGCTCGTCGAAAGCGTGCGCGCCTACCTCACCGATCCACAGAGTCGCGAGCTCCTCGAGCGGCTCGAGAAGCTCGAGGTCTCGCGCCCGATGCCCGTCGCCGTTCGCCCCGCGGAGGGGCCGCTCAGCGGCTCGTCGTTCTGCGTGACGGGCGTGCTCTCGCGCCGGCGCGAGGACGTGCACGCCGACATTCGCGCGCACGGCGGCGAGATTCACGACAAGATCAAGCACGGCACGACGTACCTCGTGACGGGCGAAAAAGTCGGCAAATCGAAGCTCGACGCCGCGAAGAAATTCGGCACCAAGATCCTCACGGAGACCGAGCTCAGCGCCCTGCTCGCGGGGACACCGTCGTGACCTCGAAAGAGCTCACGACGCTGGTGCTCGCGCTCGTCGCGGGCCTCGCGAGCATCGCCGCGACGGTGATGTTCGCGCTCGCCGATCGGCAAGGTCCGGCGCGCTGTCCGGCGGGGCTCGTGGCTGCCGGGGCTCGCTGCTGCGGCTCGGGACAGCACGAGGTCGGAGGTCGCTGCACGGGACGCCCGACGAGCTGCGCCGCCACGCAGGAGGTGACGGCGGAAGGCTGCGTCGCGAGCGCATCGCGCGTCGCTTATACGGGCGGCAAGGCGCTGCTCGGCTCACCCGACTGGCAGAGTCACGAGGCGCGCGGGGCCGGCGCCACCACCGTGGCTGCGTTCGAGCTCGACGCCTTCGAGGTCACGCGCGCGCGCTGGGAGGCATGTCGCGTCGCGAGCGCTTGCGGCACGCTCGCGCAGAGCGGCGACCCCGGGGAGCCCGTGCGCGGCGTGAGCCCGACGCAGGCGGAAGCGTTCTGTAAATTCGCCGGTGGGCGCTTGCCGACCGGCGCCGAGTGGGTGCTCGCGGCGATGGGACGCGAGGCGCGCCGCTTCGCCTGGGGCTCGACGGGCCTCGTCTGCCGGCGCGCGGCGTACGGCCTCGTCAAAGGCCCCTGTGCCGAGGACGCCACCGGGCCCGAGCTCGCCGGCTCGCGCCCCGACGGTGCGACGCCGGAAGGCACCTTCGACCTCTCCGGCAACGTCGCCGAGTGGACGCGCGAGGCGCGCGGCTACCTCGCGCGCGGCGGCTCGTACCGCGCGAAAAACGCCAACGAGCTCAAGAACTGGACGGCGGAAGCCACCGACCAGCG
>DASUGE010000168.1:0-2463 GCA_036274215.1 Polyangiaceae bacterium
GCCGCGTTGTCCTTGTAGGCGGAGAGCGTACCTTCGGGGGAGCGCTCGTGCGTGTTCTGGATCATGCGGAAGAGCGAACGTTCTTCCGGCTTGCCGTCGATCACGAACTCGGCCTTGAAAATTTTATGCCGGCAGTGCTCGCTGTTCGCCTGCGCGAACATC
Source organism: Polyangiaceae bacterium (assembly GCA_036274215.1). Lineage (GTDB taxonomy): Bacteria > Myxococcota_A > Polyangia > Polyangiales > Polyangiaceae > PMG-095. The sequence goes on from DASUGE010000168.1 coordinate 163, forward strand.
ATCAGCTCGACGTCGGTGGGATCGCGGCCGAGCTCGCGGAAGCTCGCGACGAGATAGTCGATCTCGTCCGGGTCGAGCGCGAGACCGAGCTCGCGGTTCGCACGCACGAGGGCGTCGCGTCCGCCGGCGCTGAGGCCGACGCGCCCGAGCGGACGCGGCGCGGAGCGCTGGAAGAGACGCGCGGCGTCTTCCATGCGTTCGAGCACCGTCTCCGTCATGCGGTCGTGGAGCAACGGCGCGAGGGACGCGAGATCGGCGTCGGAGAGGTTCCCCTCGAGCCGGTAGAGGATGCCGCGCTCCAGGCGCTCCACACCGTCGATGCCGCAGGAGCGCGCGATGTCCGTTGCCTTCGAGGCCCAGGGCGAGAGCGTGCCGAGCCGCGGCACGACCAAGAGCGGCCGCCCCGCCGTCGAAGCCGCCCCGCGCGAGAGCGGGAGCAGCGCCTCGAGCCGCGCCTTCCGCGCGGCGTCGAGCCCCGAAGGAGCGTCGACGAAATACCAGAGCTCCGCAACGAGCCCGGTGAGCGCCGCCACCTTGGCGGCGAGGGTCGCCTGCAACTTCTCACGTCGAAACGGGGTAAGAGCGGGACCGCCGTAGTAGCTTTGCATGGAGTCTGGAGAGAACCTCGGGCTCGCGGTGTAGCACTACTTCGCGCTCGGCTACACTCCTCCCCGAAATGCCGTCCCGGCCGAACTCGTTCGTCCCGAGCGCCCGCGAAATGCAGCAGGCTTTCGCGGGGGCGGGCGCGTCCGAGCTCGTGTTCTTGATGCGGCAGTGCCTCGAGCGCGGGGCCTACGATCACGCGCTCGCGCTCCACGCCGCGCTCGGCCCGGAGCTCGCGGGGGATCCCGCGCTCGCGCTCTGCGAGGCGATCGCGCGGTTCGTGGGGGGCGAACGTGACGCAGCGCTCGCCGCCGTGGCCGAGCTCGCGGCGCAGCGGCCCGCGGATCTCAACGTCCTCTCCGTGCTCGCCGAAATGCGCGCCCGGAGCGGCGACCCGCGCGGAGCCTGCGCCGTGCTCGAGACGCTGATCGAGCGCTACCCCGACTACCCCGGCGCGCAGCCGGCGCTCGCGTCGCTCCTCATGCCGGGCCCGCCGTACCGCGAAATCTTGAAGGCAATCCACCGGGCGCTCACCCCGCGTACTTACCTCGAGATCGGCGTCGAGACCGGGGGCACCCTGGCGCTCGCGACGAGCGCCGAGCTCGCCGTCGGCGTGGATCCCGCGGATTTTCCGCTCGAGGCAGCGCTCCCGCCGGGAGCGCGCGTGGTGCGCGAGACGAGCGACACGTTTTTCATGACGCGCACGCGAGAGAGCGTGTTCGGCGAGCGGCCCGTCGAGCTCGCGTTCATCGACGGCATGCACCTGTTCGAGTTCGCGCTGCGCGACTTCGCGCACGTCGAGCGCTGGTGCGGCCCGAACTCCACCATCGTGCTCCACGACTGCGTCCCGCTCGCCCGGGTCACCGCCGAGCGCGAGCGGCGCACGCGATTTTGGGTGGGCGACACGTGGAAAGCGGCGTTCGCGCTGGCCCGCCATCGCCCCGACCTGCGTATCCGCACCATCCTCACGCCGCCCTCCGGCCTGGTCGTCGTGAGGCGGCTCGATCCGAGCTCCACCACGCTGCTCGACCACTTCGCGGCGATCGAGCGTGAGCTCTTGCCGCTCGCGTATCCGCACGGGCCCGGGGAGTGGCCCACGGAGCTCGGCCCGGTTCCGAATTCGCTCGCCGGCATGAACGAGGCGCTTGGCTGAATCTACGCTGACCTCGCTTCCGCCGGGCTCCGAGCCGCCCGGCGCGGCCGAGTACGAGCGCTGGCTCGCCGAGCGCCCGCCGCCGGACGGCGGCTACCTGTTCGCGGAAGCTCACGTCCGCTTCGAGGCGCGCGACGAGGATCGCATGGCGTGCCTGCCCGGACTCACCTGCGAGCCGAGCGCAGGCGGCGCCGTGTTGCGTCTCCGGGAACGAAACCTGAGTCTCGAAATACCGGGCGGCAGCGCGCGCGAGCTCTCGGAGTTTCTGGCGCTCTGTGACGGCGAGCACACGCTTTCGGCGGCGGCTTTCGCCGCGCGACTCGACGCCGGCGCGCGCGCGAGCTTGCTCCGCGCCGCGTTCGGGGTCGTGCTCTTCACCCCCGCCGCCGTCGCCGAGCTCGAGGCCGAGGTCCCGAGCTCGGAGCTCGTACGCTTCCCCGGCTCGCCCTACGAGCTCGACCGGAACTACTGGTCGAACATGGTCGACGTGCGGCGCCGGCTGCCCGAGCTCGAAGCCAAGCTCGGCGATCCGCTCGCCGCGCTCG
>DASUGE010000169.1:0-2349 GCA_036274215.1 Polyangiaceae bacterium
GTATTCCAGGAACGAAGCGAAACCGAGGCGCACGTGCGCTCCCGAGCGCTTGGCCCGCAAGAGCGCGCGCCCTTCCTGGAAATCGAGCCCGGCCCGCTCGGCGGCGAGACGAACGAGCGCTTCGTGTGCCAGACGCCACGAGGCGTCGTCACCCTTCAAGACGATGGCTGCTGACATGGTCGAACCTCCCGACCACGCGCCCCCGCGGCACCGTGGTCTCGCTGAGAGACCTCTCTAACACGTAGATTTTCGGTCTCGCCCGCACCCGTCTGACGTCGTTCTGCGCACCAAGACGAGCGCAAAGTCACCCGAGCGCCAAAAGCGAGCCACCGCTCAACCTGACGCGCCGACGCGGTACGTTCCGACGCAAGCGGCCTCGCTCGAAAGCCGACCCCTGCCAACCTCGTCAAGCACATTCCGCAGAAAATACTCACGGAACGCGCGGCTCGCGAGCACCGCCCGATCACGAGGCCGAGGCGCATCGGGGCGCGCAGTAGCCGTGGTAGTCTACCGCTCCCAAACCGCGCCCCTCAACGCATCGAATGCCACCGTTCAGCTCAGGCAGCGCTTCGAGCGCGACGAGCTCCGCGTCGCCGTAACGTCAGCCGACGATCTTCGCGCACTCGGCGACGATCTCGTTCGTCGTCGCGTCGCCCGCGTAGACGGGCCACTTCTCCGCGGCAACCGTGATGGTGCACATCCGGGCGTGCACGTGCGCCGGCACGCCCCACAGGATCACGGTCGTGCCCGCAGGCAGCTCGTCGGCGAGCGCCGCGAGCGACAGCGGGCGAATCGACGGGTTCTTTCCGTCGAGCACGATCACGCTGCGCGGTCCGCCGACTTCGGCGAGCCGGCCGATGAGCGCGGTGACGCCGTGCGCGGGCTCGACCTGGGCGCGCATCTCGAGCCACGCTTTGAATAGTCGCAGGAGCTCGGGATCGAGGCTCGCGAGCAGCACCGTCGGACGACGGCTCGGACGCGGATCGACGGACGCCGTTCCGATCACTCCGAGGGCCCTGGCGACGCCGCGCGGATAATCGTTCGATACCGGGAGCGGCGCGCCGAGGGACGGGCGCGCGCTCGGACCGCGGTCGCCCATGCCGGGTGCGGGGCCGACGCGGCGTGTGGCGGGCAGCGTCGGGGCGATGCCGCGCCGCTGTTGCTCGGCCCAGCGCTCGTCCGTGCGCGCGACGCTGCCCGGCACGAGAATGTCGGGTGACGGCATCGTCGAACGGGACTTTTTCCGGCTGGCGGCCGGAAACGACTGCTTACTCGGCGTCGGAAACGACTGCTTGCCCGCGGCCGGCGGCGAGCGGTCGCGACCCGGTCGCACCGTTTCGAGCGCCTTGCGCGCGGGAGGCTCCGAGCGCGCCTTCGGAGGCTCCGAGCGTCGCTTGCTGTGCACCGCGATGGTCGCGATGCGCTCGAGCTCGTTGGAGACGGAGAGCCCGAGCTCGGGCCCGAGGGCCTTCACGAGCGCGTCGTGCAGGGGGCCCTGCAGAAATTCTTCGAAGGCCTTCGGCTCCGTCGGCACTTCGTCACGGCGCATGGCAGCGAGCGCGCGCGCGAGGATCGTGTCGCGCACGCTCGGCGTCACGACGCTATCGAGCGTCTCCTTGACGGCGCTCATGATGTTTCGACCACCGGGACTTTTTGCCATGTGCTACCGCTCCCGCGCGCACGGTGGGTGCGTCGCGGGTCTCCCGCCGCGTTCTGTAACTGGGCCGCCCGGAAGGCAGCCTAGACTATTCCACACGCGGATGATGCGGGCCAGATCCGAGCGGCGTAGTACAAGCATGAGGCGCGGATGAAACAGATAATCGTACGCCGGCCAGGGGGAACCGCACGCCTCGATCTGGAAACAGTTCCGGATCCAACTCCCAAGAGTAACGAAGTGTGTGTAGAGGTGCGCGCGGTCGGCGTGAACTTCGCCGATCTCGTCGTGCGGATGGGCCTTTACGAGTCGGCCAAGAAGTACGTCGGCTGGCCCATCGTTCCGGGCTTCGAGATCGCCGGCACCGTGACCGCGGTCGGCGCCGAGGTTGGGACGTTTCGCCCCGGCGATCAGGTGCTCGGCGTCACGCGCTTCGGCGGTTACGTGAGCCGAATCTGTCTGCCTGAAGCGCAGCTCCAGGCCATGCCCGCAGGCCTTACTCATGCGCAGGCGGCCACGTTCCCGGTTGCATTTCTGACCGCTTGGTATGCGCTGCACGAGCTCTGCCATTTGAAGCCTGGGCAAGTCGTGCTCGTGCACTCGGCGGCGGGCGGCGTGGGCGGTGCGCTCGTCCAGCTCGCGAAGCGCGCGGGATGCCGAGTGATCGCCGTGGTCGGCGCGCCGCACAAGGTGGA
>DASUGE010000170.1:0-4514 GCA_036274215.1 Polyangiaceae bacterium
TCGCCTTGGCGGAGCTTCGGGAGACCGGAGCCGTCACCCTCGAGGCCGCTGCCGACAACGGCGGCTGGATAACGGTGTGTCACCCTGGAGCAACGCCGCCGCGCCCCGCGCTCATCCGCGGCGAGCACGACGCCGAGCCGATCGACGATCTGCTCGCGTGGGACCAGGCGGGACGCTGGGTCGTGACGCGCGAGCAGGGCAAGCCAATGCTCGTCGACGTCATCACGGGGGACCGCACCGATCTCGCCGCGCTCGGCTTCGATGATCGCGACGACGCGCTCGACCGGCGCCCGCATCGCGCGCTCGCCTTCGATCCACGCGGCGAGGTGCTCGCCTACGTGCGGCGCCGCGGAGCCCCGGAGCTCGTCCTGCGCGCGCGGCCCGGCGGCGACGAGCGGCTCGTGAAGGCGCTGCCCGGCGAACCGTGGCGCATGACGTGGGATCAGAACGGCGAGACGCTCGTCGTCTCCGTGATCGCAGAGGATACGACGAAGAACGGCTCCCTCGACTTCCCCGTGCGGCGGCGCGTGGCCCCGCGGCTCGCCTGCAGCGGGCTCTTGCCCAAGTTTCGCATCGGGCCCGAGGTCGGAGACCGGCCGACCACCGTGCTCGTTTCGCGCGACGGCGCGAGCGTCACGCTCGCGCCCGATTTCGTCGCGCCGTTCGGGCGAGGCTTCATCGCGCGCGGCAGGGACGGAGCGCTCTCTCTCGTGCGCGGGACCGTGCGCCAGCCGCTCGCCGACGCGGAGTGCCTCGGTCGAGTGCTCGTCGCCGACCCGAGTCGGTCGCTCGCGCTCGTCTCCTGTACGAACGACAAACCGCCGCCCGCCCCGAACGGCACGAAGCGACCGAAGCGGGTCGGGGTCGAGCTCGTCGGCGTCGGCTATCGGCAGGAGCTCGGTGTCGTCGTTCAGCCGATGGCGCTCGATCGCTGGCCCGAGATGCCGCGACGGCTCGTGCCGATTTACCCGGGGATGGAGACGATGCTCATAGACCTCGACCAGCGCCGCGCCTTGACGCTCAAGCCGGGCGACCGCGTGCTTGCGACGAGCGGCGCGCATGCGCTCGTGCGGCGGGAGCGAGCGCTCCTGGCGTTCGACGCGGACCAGAGCACGGAGACGCCGCTCGTTCAGAACGTCGCCCCCTTCGCGGGCCTCGTCGTGAGCGGGTCGCTCGCGGCCGTCGGGACGACGCTGCTCGACGCCGCCGTCCCGCGCGTGGTGGGAACGCTGCCGGGGCGGCCGCTGCTGCTCACGCCGAGTGGCGACGCGCTGGTTGCCGAGGGCGGAACGGCGAGCGCCGACGCCTTCGCGCGCGGCCCATTGCGCTGGCACCGTGCGACCGCGCCGAAGTAGGGTAAACGCCCTTTCATGACCAGCGCTGATTTCCTCGGCGAGCTCGAGAGTCGCGGGCTCCTCTACCAAGTCACCGACCGGGAGGGCTTCGCCAAGCACCTCGCGACGGGGTCGCGCTCGGTCTACGGCGGTTTCGATCCCACGGGCGATTCGCTCACGATCGGCAACCTGGTTCCGCTCCTGCTCTTGCGCCGTTACCAGCTCGCCGGCCATCGGCCGTACGCGCTCGTCGGGGGCGGCACGGGCCTGATCGGCGATCCGTCGGGGAAGGACGCCGAGCGTGCGATCCGCGACCGAGCCGACGTGCAGCGGAACGTGGCCGGCGTACGCCGCGTGTTCGAGCAGATCCTCGATTTCAGCGGCAGCCACGGCGCCGTCCTCGTCGACAACGCGGATTGGCTCGAGAAGCTCACTTACATCGAGGTGCTGCGCGACGTGGGCAAGCACTTCTCCGTCAACATGATGATCCAGAAGGACAGCGTGCGCGAGCGCCTGCAAAACCGCGAGCAGGGCATCAGCTACACGGAGTTCAGCTACATGCTGCTCCAGGCGTACGACTTTTTGCACCTCTACCGCGCGCACGGTGTCACGGCGCAGGTGGCGGGCTCCGACCAGTGGGGCAACACCGTGGCGGGCATCGACTTGATTCGCCGCACGGAACGCGCGGAGACCTACGGCATGACGGTACCGCTCATCACGAAGGCGGACGGCGGCAAGTTCGGGAAAACCGAATCCGGAGCCGTTTGGCTCAGCGCGGAGCGCACCTCGCCCTACGAATTTTACCAATTTTGGCTCAACGCGAGCGACCCCGACGCCAAGCGCTTCCTCCACGTCTACACGCTGCTCTCGCTCGCGGAGATCGCGGAGCTCGTCGCGGCCCACGACGCGGATCCTTCGGCGCGCGTTGCCCAGCGTGCGCTCGCCGCGCGCGTCACGGAGCTCGTGCACGGCGCCGACGGCCTCAAGCGCGCCGAGGCGGCGACCCAGGCGCTCTTCTCGGGTGACGTGCGCGGGCTCGGCGAGCAGGCCGTGAAAGAGCTCTTCGCGAACGCACCCGCGGCCACCTTGCCCCGCACGCGCCTCGCGACGGCTCAGCCGATCGTCGAGCTGTTGGTCGACGGCGGCGTCGTGAAGAGCAAGCGCGAGGCTCGTGAATTTCTCGAGCAGGGCGCCATCAGCGTGAACGGCGAGCGGGCAAGTGGCGCTTCTGCCTACGGCGAGGCGGAGCTCTTGTTCGGGCAGATGTTGCTCGTGCGGCGGGGGAAGAAGTCGTGGCACGTGATCCGCTTCGCGTAACGATGCTCAGTGATTGTCGCGAAGGCCCGGTGCGTGTCCATCCGGCGCTCGAGCCCGCCTTTGCGCGTTACCGGGACGAAACCATGCGCGGCTTCCTGCGCGCCGCCGTGATCGTCAAAACCACGCTCGGACGCATTCGCGGCGACCGGCTCGGCGACAGCGCGCCGGTGCCCTCGCTCATCACGGAATCGGTCGAGGAGGCGCTGCGCTTCGTCCGCGCACCGCCGAAGCCGGGTCCACCGGGGAGGTAGTCGGAGCCGTACGACGGGCGCCGGAGCGCACCAGCCACGAGCGGTGTAAGGCGCTGTGGGTCAAAAGAACCGCGGAACACCGCCGTAAGGGGCGCCTGATTTCGCTCTGAGGGGAAATTGTCGCAGCACCCCCCATTTCTGAGGGGACACTATTGACCAACCGGCGGAAGGCCCTAGTAAGTTCAAGTTTGCGCATGGGAATTCCCGAGGGTTTCGAAGAAGCGGAGCTTTCTGCATGAGCTCGGGGGGGGTCAAAGACCGCGTGCTCATCGTCGACGACGAGCCGCAGGTATTGGTGGCGCTCGAGGACATCCTCGCCGACGAGTTCATCGTGCTCAAAGCCGACTCCGGGGAGCGGGCGCTCAGACTCGTCGAGACCGAAGGCAACGTCGCCGTCGTGGTCACCGATCAGCGCATGCCGCGAATGTCCGGCGACGAGCTGCTCGCCAAGCTCGCCGGGATCTCCGACGCGGCTCGCATGCTCGTGACGGGGTTCGCAGACCTCACGGCGGTGATTCGCGCCGTCAACGAGGGGCGCATCTTCGCGTACGTCGCCAAGCCTTGGGAGGCGGACGATTTCCGCCTCAAAGTGCAGCGTGCGGCCGACCATTTCCGGCTCGCGCAAGAGCTTGCACACGAGCGCCGCCTGCTTCGCGATCTAATGGACAACACCACCGACGGCATCTATTTCAAAGACGCCGAGCTCCGGTTCCTTCGCGCGAACGGCCCGTTGCTCGGGCGCCTCGGGACCGACGCCTCGTCGATCGTGGGCAAGCGCCTGCGCGAGCTCGTGGGGGTCGATGCCGACGTGGACGCCGCCGAGCGCGAGGAGCGGCGCCTGGTCGAAGGTGGAGCGCCGGTGGGGGAGGTCACCCGAGCGCTGCTTTTCGGAGGTGTTCAGCGTTGGTTCTCGGAGAGCAAAGCGCCGGTTCGCGATGCGGGTGGGGCCATCGTCGGCATCGTCGGCATTTCGCGCGACGTAACCGAACGCAAGCAGAGCGAGGAACGCCTCGCGCGTTTGACGAGCGTTCAGTCCTTGATGGGTAGCATCAACGCGGCCATCGTGCGCGCGCAAGATCGCGAGGCCTTGCTCGCCGAGTGCTGTCGCATCGCCGTCGCCGTCGGCGGCATCGCCCATGCAGCCATTCTCGAAGTCGACCCCGAGTCCAAAGTCGCACGCGTCGTGGCTGCCGAACCGCCGAGCTCGCCCGTCCTGCGCCAGGTCGCGCTCGAGCTTGGAGCTGGCGCACGGATGAGCGTGATGCTTGCCGGCGCCGTCGACCACAAGGTCCCCCTGATTCACGACGAGGTCGCGGTGACCTCCGACGCCCGCTTCCAGAAGCTCCTTCTCGACCACGATCTGCGCTCTCTCGCGCTGTTTCCGCTTCAGCGAGCGGGTCGTGTGGAAGCGCTGTTCGGCCTCGCCGCCAAGCAGGCGGGCTTCTTCGACAGCGAGGAAGTGAAGCTCCTGTCCGACGTTTCGAGCAACATTTCGCTCGCGCTCGATCACATCGGCAAGACGACGCGCCTCAACTTCCTCGCCTACCACGACGGCCTCACGGGCCTGCCCAACCGCGATCTCTTCATCGACCGCGTGAGCCAGCAGCTCAGC
>DASUGE010000171.1:0-10101 GCA_036274215.1 Polyangiaceae bacterium
ATCGGCGCCTTGCGACGCGTGAAGTAATCGCGACCCTTGCGACCGATCGTCGCGATCTGGACCTCGACGCCGGCTGCCTCTTTCTCGCGCCAGAGCCGCTCGGCCGCGCGAGCGCTGTTCGTGTTGAACGCGCCGCACTGACCGCGATCGCTCGTCACCACGAGGATGAGCGCGCGGCGCTCCGCGCGCTGCGTGAGCAGCGGATGGTCGATGGCCCCCGATTCGCTTTCCGCGAGCGCGGCGGTGACCTGACCGAGCACCCCCGCGGTGCGAACGGCGTACGGACGGAGCGCGAGGATCCGCTGCTGCGCCTTGGCGAGGCGCGCGCCCGCGACCATTTTCATGGCGCGCGTGATCTTCTGCGTGCCCTTCACGCTGGCAATGCGACGGCGGATCGCTTTGAGACTAGGCATACGAAACCAGCGGACCTTTCCCAGCCGGATGAAGCGTGCTGGGTTTGAACGGCGTTTCGAAAACTTGACTCTTTTCCATCAGCTCGTTCCTCAAGGAACCTACCGGGGAAAACGGGGCCGGGGCGCCGCTCACGCGTGCTCTTCCGAGCTCTCTTCGGCCTTCTTCTTCGACTTCTTGGGCTTCTTCTCGCCCGCGTCGGCCTGGGCGGCCTCCGCGCCGTTGCCCTGCTTGCTCGCGACGAAGTGCTTGCCGAAATCGCTGAGCGCCTTTTCGACCTTCTTCTTCGTCTCGTCGCCGATGTCCTTGGTCTTCTTGATGTCTTCCCAGATGTCGGCGTGGTTCTTGTCGACGTAGGCGTAGAGCTCGCGCTCGTACTCCTTGAGGGATTCGACGGGGAGCTTGTCGGTGTAGCCGTTCGTGCCGGCGAACACGATCAGCACCTGGCGCTCGACCGGGAGCGGAACGTACTGGTCCTGCTTGAGGAGCTCGACGAGGCGGCGTCCGCGCTCGAGCTGCTGGCGCGACGCGGCGTCGAGATCGCTCGCGAACTGCGCGAAGGCCTCCATCGCGCGGTACTGAGCGAGGTCGAGACGCAGCGTACCGGCGACCTTCTTCATCGCCTTGATCTGCGCGTTACCGCCGACGCGGCTCACGGAGATGCCGACGTTGATGGCGGGGCGAACGCCGGAATAGAACAGATCGCTCTCGAGGAAGATCTGGCCGTCCGTGATCGAAATCACGTTGGTCGGAATGTACGCGGACACGTCGCCGGCCTGCGTCTCGATGATCGGCAGCGCCGTGAGCGAGCCGCCCGAGTGCGGGTCCATCTTGAGCTCGAGCTCCGCCTTCTCCGGGCGCGCGTCGAGCGCCTTCTGGGCCTCGTGCTTGCCGACGTCGCCGATGTGAACCTGGCCGTCGACGCCGCGGAAGCTCTGGTCGCCGGGCTTCACGTCGCTGCCCTTGCGCGTCACGAACCAACGCTCGCCCATCTTGGCGGCGCGCTCGAGCAGGCGCGAGTGGATGTAGAACACGTCGCCCGGATACGCTTCGCGGCCCGGCGGGCGGCGGAGCAGGAGCGAGAGCTGGCGGTACGCGACGGCTTGCTTCGAGAGATCGTCGTAGAAACAGAGCGCGTGGCGACCGGTGTCGCGGAAGAACTCGCCCATCGTGACGCCGGTGTACGGCGCGAGGAACTGCAGCGGCGCCGACTCGGTCGCCGTCGCGACGACGACGATCGTGTACGCCATCGCGCCGTGCTGGGCGAGCTTGTCCACCACCTGCGCCACGGTCGAGGCCTTCTGCCCGATCGCGACGTAGATGCAGATGACGCCCTGGCCCTTCTGATTGACGATCGTGTCGGTCGCGATCGCCGTCTTGCCCGTCTGGCGGTCGCCGATGATGAGCTCGCGCTGGCCGCGGCCGATCGGGATCATCGAGTCGATGGCCTTGATGCCCGTCTGGAGCGGCTCGCGCACCGGCTGGCGCGAGATGATGCCCGGCGCCTTGAGCTCGATGCGCCGGCGCTCCTTGCTCTCGATCGGGCCCTTGCCGTCGATCGGCTGACCGAGCGCGTTGACGACGCGGCCGATGCAGGCGTCACCGACCGGCACCTCGGCGATGCGGCCCGTGCGCTTGACCACGTCGCCTTCCTTCACGCCGATGGCGTCGCCGAGGACGGCCACGCCGACGTTGTCCTGCTCGAGGTTGAGCACCAGGCCGAACAGGCCGCCCGGGAACTCGACGAGCTCGCCGGCCATGACGCCTTCGAGGCCGTAGACGCGCGCGATGCCGTCGCCGCTCGTGAGCACGGTACCGGTCTCGCTGACCAGCGCGGCGCGATCGAAGTTCTGAATCTGCTGCTTGATGATCGCGGAGATCTCGTCTGCACGGAGCTGCATGGCGTGTTCTTTCTCTTACTTACGGGTCAGGACAGGAGTTTTCGCTCGAGGACTTCGAGCCGGCCTCGAAGGCTTCCATCGATGGTGTTGTCGCCGATGCGCGTCACGACACCACTGATGAGCCACGGATCCTCGCGGCGTTCGAGCACCACTTTGTGCCCGATCAGCGTCTCGAGCTCGTTGCTCAGACGCTGGTAGAACGATTCGGGGAGCGCGCTCGCGCTCGTGACGGTCGCGCGCACGACGCCCTGCTTCTGGTCGGACAGGGCGTCGAGCTTCTTGGCGATGTCGGGCAGGGCGCTCAGGCGGCGGCGCTGCGCGAGGTAGCGCAGGGTGTTCAGCGCGAAAGGTCCGGCGCCGAGCCGATTCGCGAGCTCGCCCAGGATTTGCTGGCGCTTTTCGAGAGCGACGAGCGGATTTTCTAGGACGCTCCGGAGGTCGGCGCTCTCCACGTACGCGGCGGCGAAGCGACGCACCTGATCGGCCAGGGCGGCGAGCGTTCCCGTTTCGACCCCGAGCTCGAAGATGGCTCGTGCGTAGCGTTCGGCGACGGTGGCGTGACCAGCCATGACTCATGCCCTCCCGCGCAGCACGGCGCCGGCCTTGCCGAGCCCGCTCAGGAACTCGTCGGCGTAGCGCTGGTGATCTTCGGGGCGGAGGCGCGACTGGACGGTGCTGACCGCGGATTTCAGCGCGGCGGCGATCAGGTCCTCGCGCATCTTCGCGGAGGCGGCGGCGAGCTCCTGCGACACGAGGAGCTTCGCGTCTTCTTCCATGCGGGCGCGGCGGGTCTTCGCTTCCGAGAGGATGCGCGCGCGCTCGGCTTCGGCGCCTTCGCGCATCTCGCGTCGAACGCGCTCGACCTCGTGGTCGATCTGCTCGAGCTTCTCTTCGTATTCCGCGAGCCGCTTTTCGGCTTCGCTCTTCATGCGCGCGGCTTCGTCCATGCCGCGCAGGATCGACACCTTGCGGTTCTTGAGCGCGGTCTTGAGGCTCGGCCGCACCTTCGTGATGAGGAAGCCGTAGAGGACGAGCGCGTTCAGGATCCAGACACCGAACGGAGCTGGCATGCCCGTCGGGCGGAACAGCAAGCTCGGCTCGACGCCGTCCCTCTCGCCGAGGGCGCCATAGAACCAGTTGATGTCGTCGAAGGTCGGGACGTGGTGTTCGCCGTGCGCCGCGTGCTGCGCCTGCCCGGCGTGCTCGCCGTGAGCAGCATGCTCGGCGTGACCAGCATGCTCGCCGTGACCAGCATGCTCGCCGTGACCGGCGTGCTCGTGAGCGGCGGCCGGGGGGGCGTCGTGCTGGGCACCGAACGCCGGCACGGCCACGAGGGCCGCACCGCAGAGAAGGGTCGCTAGGAGGGCGCGCATCAGCTCACCTTCCTGCCGAGCACGTGCTCGGAGAGCTCTGCCGCGATCCGCTCGGATTCGCGGCCCACCTCGAACTGGACGCGGCCGAGCTCGGCCGCGATCTGCTTGCGCCCGTCCTCGACGATGCGACCCGCCGCGGACCGCGCCTCGGCGAGGATCTCGGCCTCGAGCTTGATGGTCTCGGCGCGCACCTTGTCGCGCTCCTCGGCTGCGACGCGGTTCACGCGCTCGAGCTCCTTCTGATAGCGGACGTAAAGGTCGCCCGCGCGCTCGTCGAGCTCGCGCGCCTGAGCCTTGGCGCCTTCGGTGCGGTCCTCGCGCAAGGCGAAGACCCGCAGCACCGGCGCGAAGAGCAACGGCTCGAGCAGGAACATCAGGACGATGAAGATGAAGACCTGGAAGACGAGCGTATTGTCGAAATCCAAGGTCACTCCGCCCGAGAGGGCGAGCACCGGAACCGCGGATCCAGGGGGCAGAACGCTCATGTGGGGTGCGCTTGGCGGGCGGCTGTTACCACCTCGCGGGCAGCGTGTCCATTCACGCCCATCCCTCCGCACCGGCGGCGATTTCCACCGGCAAATCCGGGCCCAACTCGGCGAGGATCGCGCGGTACGATTTTCCGTCCCGCGGGTCGGCAGCGAGCGGCGCCACGTCGAGCAAGGGGCGGAGCGCAAAGGCCCGGGAGCGAAGCTCGGGGTGCGGCACCGTGAGGTCGGCGGAGTCGAAGACGACCTCGGCGATCCACAGGATATCCAGGTCGATGCTGCGCGGCCCCCAGCGCTCGCGCCGTACCCGTCCGAGCCGGCGCTCGATCGCGAGCAGAGCGGCCAGCAGGCCCGGCGGATCGAGGCTCGTCGTGAGCGCCACCGCGGCGTTCAGAAACATCGGCTGCGGCGGACCTACCGGTGCTGTCTCATAGAGCGACGACGCCGCCGTCAGCTGTCCGAGCGCGCGAATTTCGCCGGCAGCGCGCGTGAGCGTGCCGCGGCGATCGCCGAGATTCGAGCCGAGGCCGATGACGGCATCCACGGCGCCGACTCTACCCCGTCCGCATTGCGGGCAATTTTCGTGAACACTGGCTCCCCTGCCGAAGTCGCGGCAGAGTCCGGGTGATGCTGGGGCTGTCCCACGGTGAGCTTGGCCTCGTGACGTTCATCGTCGCGGCGATTCTCTCGGCGCGTTTCTGGCCGCGCATGGGCGAGTGGGTCTCGAAGAAGCTCGCTCGAAGCCCCGACGGGGAGCACGAGCGGACCCTCGACAAGCACTAACAAAACAGGGGTGAACGCGGTACCCTGACCGACCAAGAGGTGGTGACCGCCGACCCCAAGTCCAGCCCCGACAGCTCGGGCGGCTCTTCGCAGGTCGGGGCCCTCGTCTTCATGAGCGACGCCTCGGCGGAAGCCGAGCGGCTGAGCGCTGCGCTGCGCACTCGCGGCTACTGGGTCGTGGACGTTCCGCTCGGGCTGCTCGCAGGCCGCGTCGCGGTGCAGCGGCCTTCGCTCGTCATCTTGGACGCGGACGCGCCGGGCACGCTCGAAACCGCGCAGCGCATGCAAGTCGCCTCCGGGGGCAAAGGCGTCGAGATCGTGCTCCTCGCCGAGTCGGCATCGGTGCCGCCCGAGGGCCGCGCCGAGCTCGAGGCGCTGGCCGCGGCCACCTTCACGCGCCCAGTGCGCGCCGAAGAGCTCGTCGGCAAGGTGGAGACGCTCGTCGGTCCGCCGAGCACCAAAGGCGGAGGCGCCGCACGTTCGCCCGTGCTCGTCGCTGCCACGCGACGACCGTACCGTTACGAGGGCGGCAAGCTCGGCGCGCGCAGCCCGATGAGCGGCGCTCCGCCCCCGCCGACGCCGACGGCTCCGCCTACCCCGGGTTCGGCCGGCTCACAGCCGCCTTCGGTGACGCCGTCGGCCGTTCCGGCTCCGCCGTCGTCCGGTCGCCCGTCGAGCTCGCCGCCGGGCGGCCGCGCGGGCTCAGTCGTGCCCCAAGCGATTGGCGCCGTGCCGCACGCGCGGTTGAGCCCCGAGCTCGAGCTGCTCCTCGGCCGAGCAGAGCAACGCGTGCGTCACACCGCCACCGTGCCCACGGCGGGTGAGCGCCTGTCGCCGGACGCGGAGGTCGACGCGGTGCTTCCCGCGGACCTTCTCGCAGCGCTGGACGAGCCCATCCAGGCGGACGATGACGACGATGACGACGACAGCGTCGCCGGCACCGCGGGAGGCTCCGACACGGGCTCGCGCGGAACGCGCGGCACACCGACCGGCGGAACGACGCCGGGGGGCCGGCAAGTCGGTCGCGACACGACCGGCGGCGTGCAGACGGCGTCACGCGGGGACGCCACGGCGGCGCATGGACCAGCGCCCGCGCCGGTTCCGCCGCCCCTGCCCCCGCCGGAGCCGTCGTCTCCCTTGCCGTCGTCGCCCGACTTCGGCAACGAGGCGCCGACCTCGCCACCGGGCCGTCCGATCCCATCGCAGCCGCTCAGCGCGCGCGCGACCACGGAGCTCGAGCCGCTCGACCCGCCGCTCGACTCGAGCCCGAGCCCGAGCCGCGCAACGGGCGTCGACGGGCCTCCGTCTCGCCCCGAGGAGCCACCCCTCTCGACGCGCCCCCCGCGGGCGGAGCCACCGACCGCTCCGCGACCACCGGCGCCGAACAGCGGCGACCGCATCGAGCGCGCGCCACCACCGCCCTCGCAGGGCAGTCCCGGCACGTCCCCCGGCGGCCCGGATCGGCGCGTGCTCCCCGACATCCCCGTCACGCTCGGCGTGGGTGGCGGGCTCCGCGCGCTCGCCCGCGCCGTGGCCGCCCGCTACACGGGCGCGCTCGCGTTCGAGGACGGCAGCGGCTTCCGGCGGGTCGTCTTTCGCGACGGCGATTTCGTCACGGCGGCGTCGAGCGCGGACGGCGAGGCACTCGTCGCGTTTCTCGCTCAACGTGGCGACCTCAACGCCGAAGCCGCACAGCGCGTCGGACGACGCGTGCCGCCGTTCGGGCGTCACGCCGGCGCCGCCCTCGTCGCCCAAGGCCACTTGCGCCAGGACGAGCTCTGGAGCGTGCTGCGCGCGCACGCGGAGTGGCTCCTCGCCAAGGTGACGGATCTCTCGAGCGGAACCGCGAGCCTCGAGCGCGAGGTACCTCAGCGCCTGCAGGCGGAGCCGGGCGTGTTCGGAGGAGCGACGGGAGCCGAAGTGCTGCTCGAGATGACGCGCCGGACGGCGAAGCCCGCCGACGCCATCGCGCGCCTCGGCGGCAAAGACGCGGTCATGAGCCAAGGCGGCGCGCGCGCGCTGCTGTCCGAATGCGCGCTCAACGAATCGGAGCAAGCCATCGTTTCCGGAGCGGACAGCTCGACGGTCGGTGAGCTCGTCGCGCGCGCGGGCACGGACGAGTTCGCGTGCGTCCTGCTCGTGGTCGTCGAGCTCGGGATCCTGCACGTCCAGGGCATCTCGCGCCGTCCGGCGACGCGCGAATCGGCCGAAGCGACGTTCGATCCGCTCGACGCGACGGCGCTCCGCGAGCGCGTCGCCGCACGGCGCGCCCTGGTCGAGGAAGGCGACTACTTCGCGCTTCTCGGCGTGTCGCGCGACGCGACGCACTACGATCTGCGGCGTGCGTACCAGACGCTGCGCCGCGACCTGAATCCCGAGGCCGTGCTCACGGCGGCAACGGTCGACCTGCGGACCGACATGGACTCGATCCTCGAGGTGCTCGACGAGGCCTACGACATCCTGCGCGATCCGGTGCGGCGCGAGCGATACCGCCGGGCACTCGAGCGAGCGCCGGATTAGGGGTTGTCCGCTCCGATGCCCGAGGGGTGGGGCTTGGGTTACTGGGGAGCGAGCTCGCGAAGCGCCTGCCTAATGAGCTGTTCGAGGGTCGAGACGGCGCTCGGAATTTTTGCGAGAGCGCGCTTGGCATCACCCTCGCGAAAGCCCAGGCCCCGGAGTGCCTGAAAGGCTTTGGCCCGTACATCGGCAGCCGCTGCCCCGAAGGCGCCGCCGTAGGGCGTGCCGTCGGCGTGGGTGAAACGCACCGAAGAAGCCGTGCCCGTAATGATGAGCCTGCCCTCGTGGACGGCGGTGTGATGACCTCCGCAAAGCGTGAGGAGATTTTCGGGGTCGTGGCCGCCGCCTTCGGACCGAAGCTTGATGTGGTGCGGCTCCGTGAACGTCGCGTGCCGGCAACCGGGGACGCGACACTTCCCACCGTCCCGGCGGAGAACCAAGCGACGGATTGCCGGCGGGATGGTCTGCGTTGCGCGGACCGAAACTGCGCTCACCTGGGCGCGACCGATTGAGGCGTCGACCGCGCTCACGTGGGCGCGAGCGATTGGGTCGCTGGCAGCGCCCACCCGATCGTCGACGTGTCCGACGTGCTGAGCGTCGCACTCCGCCATCTCGACGATTTCGGGGCCGACTTCGATGGCCTCACCGCGACCTTGCTGCGTTGCCCGGCGACAGCTCTCGCAAACCGTGAGCGCGATTTGGTAGCTCGAACGTCCCGGATCCCGGTTGCCCCCGAGGGCCTGACGGCAGAGAAGCAGGAGGGCTGCGTTCTCGTCGATAGGCTCGCCCGCGTCCCGGCGGATTTTCGCCATCGCTTCGCGAAACGTTGCGAACACTTCACCCGATAGCTCGAGGCGGAGCACGTGCTTCTTGAGCCGGGAATCCGGAACGTCGTCGGGGAGGCTTCCGGGACGATGCCCGCTGACGAGCTGCTCGACCTCGCGCACAGTCCGCCCGCGAGCCGCATCGAGCCATTCCTTTTCGGTGGACGGCGTCGCGACGCGCGTGAGCTCGCGCGCGTGAGAGAAGCTGATGAAACCCGTTTGCAGGTCACGGGCGGTCTCAGGCAGCTCTCCGAGGGCTTCGGCGACCCGAAGCTTTTCCTGAGCGAGGCGAGGGCCATAGCCGAAGAGACGCTCGGTGTATTCGTAGAACGAGGCGTAACCGAACCGCCCGTGCACTCCGGCCCGGTAGGCTCGCAGGAGCGCGCGTCCTTCCTCGAAATCGAGCCCTGCCCTTTCGGTAGCGAGACGAACGAGCTCTTGATGCGCCTGACGCCACGCGACGTCGCGCTTCAAGACGATTGCTGATGACATGGTCAAACCTCCCGACCACGACGGCGCCCCAGCTGTCGCGGTCTCTTGCTCAGCTTGCTCTAACACGCAGATTTTCGTGCTCGCTTGCCGGCGCATAGCGTTGTTCTGCGCAGCACGACGGCGGCGAAGTCCTCCGAGTGCCGAAGGCACGCGACGGCTCGACCTGACGCAGTAACGCGGCGTTCACGCCGCGAATCTTGTCCCTCGACCTTCGACCCCAACGAAATCCGTCAAGCACATTCCGACAAAAATGCTGACGGAGCACCACGCGTCTCTCAGCAACACCAAGCCCTACGGCTCGGGCATCTGGGCGGTCGTTAGCACCGTGCGTCGTTTCCGTCTGCCACGAGCACATAGCATCTATGCCGAGCACCGCGCCGCCCGACCAGCTCATCCGTCGTCACAGCGCGCTCGCGGCGTGGTCCGCCACGACCTCGCACCATGCCGTTCAACGGTGTCGCACGTTGCGCCACGCCGCACGTCGTCCCACGTCGCACTTCATGCCCATCGCACGTCGCCGCCCAATTCCGTCGTGCCTCCGCGCCGGCTTCGCCGGCGCTTGGGGGCACCCGCGCGCGGAGGCCGAAGGCCGAGCACGCGGGCCACACCGCGCCGCACCCACGTGAGGGGCAACTACATCGCGTCCACCGAGCTTGGTAACGTCGACGTTCTCCGTTCCGGCAGGTCGAAACTGCGAGCACCCCCCCGTTTGGGCTACTCGCTCGAGCCGGAGCTCGCCCACGTCACCCGTCGAGCCACCACGACATCACGTCGTCAATCTCTGGCTGCGTGAGGCCGTGACCGCCCGGATAGAGCCGGAGCTTCACGGAGCTCGCGTGTTTTTGGGCGGCCGCGGCGGCGCGCTGAACAACGTCCGGAGGGCGCATGGGATCTTCGGTGCCCGTCGAGAACCAGGCGCGCGCGGTGGAAGGGCCGAGGCCGCTCGCGAAGACGCCGCCGTGGAGCACCGCGAAGGCGCGCACGCGGAGGTCGTTCGTGCCGAGGTAGGCCGCGGTGCTGCCGCCGCCTGAATGGCCGGCGGCGAGCACGAGGGTCGGCTCGACTTTGAGGTGCGGCGTGCCGTAGAGCTCCTCGAGACACGCGAGCACGTGCTGGGTGTCGAGCGACGGGTCGCTCGGACGGTCAGGCACTTGCCAGTTGTAGTTGCCGTCGGGGGAGCGACCGGAGTCGGGGGCGAGCACGATGACGGCGCGCTGCCGAGCGACGGACGAGAACGTGGCGAGCATGCTCGCGCCGCTGCCACCGGTTCCGTGGAACAGAATCAGCAAGGGGCGCGGACCCTGCGCGGCTTCCG
>DASUGE010000172.1:0-4649 GCA_036274215.1 Polyangiaceae bacterium
GCCATTGAGGGTGGTGTGCGTCGGTGGCGCGTGTCAGAGGGCGCGTTCGGCGCCGTCGCTGCCTTCCGCGAGCGGCGGACTCAGTGCCCTCGTACGAATTGCTCCGTGGGTCCGCCAGGGTATGAAGAACCAGCTCGTCGAAGGCTTGCAACCGAGGGCGCGTCTGCCAGCACCTCGGCCCGCGCTGAATCGCGGCCAAGACGAGGTGTTGGGCAGCATCCTCTTCGAGGGCAAGCCAGGCCTGTCCTCTTTCCACGCCGTGAACGCGAAAGACGGGTTCGGCTCCGGCGAAGGTGTGCACACACTCGTCGGCGACGCGCATGCGCGCGCCCGCCTAATTCGCGTTCATCTCGACACGCAGTAGCCGCCGCCCGATGAACACGTAGTCGCCGTGGGAGAGCGGCCTTTCGGCCTTGATTCGCACGTACGTCCCGTTGCGGCTGTCGAGATCCGTGAGCAGGTATTTGCCGTCGCGCTCTTCGACGGAGGCGTGGCGTCCCGACATGTAGACGTCGGCCGGGAAGTTCAGGTCGCCGTCTTCGCGCCCGATGTTGATGCTGTTGCCGCGCGTGCAGATGGTCATGCCGGGCATGCCGCCCTCGAGCACCTGATTCAGGCGGAAGGCGCTCGGGTACTTCGGTGACGAGTAGAAGAAGGTGCCGTCGCCGTCGGCGCCGTCCGAAGCCTTCGGGGTTGGATCGAGGCGGAAGACCTGCTCGCCCGCGAGGAACATGTCTCCGGGCGCGATCTCGACCGTGCCGCGGATGCGGAAGTAGACGCCGTTGAGCGAGCCCTCGTCGCGGACGACGAGACGGTTGTCGCGGTAAAAGAAGTTCGCGTGGCGGGGCGAGACGAACGGATCGTCGGGGAATTCGACCTGGCCGGCGCGACCGACGATGTGTTGGTCGGCCTTCAGGTGGTAGGAGAGGCCGTCCATGCCTTCGCCGCGGATGAGGATCAGGCGAGCGCGGCTCGGGTCCTGCATGTCGCTGTAGAAGTCGACAGGCTGGTGCTGCATCGTGTCGGGGACGGGGGTCCCGCAGCGCCCACAGAACTTGTGCCCGCTCGGAACGGGCGTCATGCACGACTCACAGACGTAGTACTTCGCTTGGTCCATGACAGGCTCCTCGTAGCGGGGCGCCAAAGTCTGGCCGCCCGCCACGTTTCCGCTATTCGACCTTGCACCGAACGGAATCGATTGGGAACCGACTTTCGGCGCCATGCTCAGCGTTCCCGGCGCGATGGCTTGGATAGGCTGGCCGGCCGATACTAGCCCGAGATCGCCGCCGCACCGGATGCAGTACTTGGCTGCCCGGGGATTGAAGGCGTCGCATCGCCCGCAGGCGATACCGACTTCGTGCCGCTCACCCGCCAGCATGCTCCATCGCACGCTGAAAATAGCGGTAGGACGAGCCCGCGTCCATGGCCTCTCGTCCGGGGCGCCCGGAAAGCCTAGCTGCGCTCAGCGGACATACTGGAAACGGCGCGAAGCATCGAAAAAACCCTCCGCGCCCACCAACCGAAAGAAGACGGTCTCGGTGCAGGTCGAGCGCTCGACGACGCCGTAGTCGCGCGAGTCGTAGGGAAAACGCCGGTTGTCGCTGACGAGCGCGACCTGCCCGGTATGGAGCTCGACCTCGTACGCGGCGAGCTCGGCGGTGGCTTCCGCGTCGCCCCGCATGTGGGTGAGCCCGCTGACGACCTCCATCGAGCAGTGCTGCTCGACCTCCGCGCCACCGGTGGGCGGCGTGACCTTGAAGTGCTCGTCGGCGCAGCTGCCCTCGGTGCTCTGCTGCCGCTCGTTGATGAGCACGCGCGAGCCGTCGATCTTCACGGTGTTGCGCTCCTCGCCCATCATTCGGCCGATGACGACGCGCTCGGGATGCTTCGGCTCCGGGCACAGCGCGAGCGAGCCGAGCGACGGCGGCGTCATGCGCCAGAGGAGCACCAAGTCGCCGCCCCGTAGGCTCGGCGTGATCGACGCGTCGAGGTACGGATCATCCGCGGGGATCCGCCACCAACGGATCGCGCTCAAGCGCAGAAAGATCGTGATCACCCCGAGCGAGATGAGGCTCCACATCAGCCAGCGTCGGAGAGCGCTCATCGAGGAGTCAGCGTAGCCGATCGGGCCGCTCGGAGAGAAGTTCCGGTGGCAGGGAAAATGAAGCGTGCCTCAAGTCCAAACCTCGAGCTCGAACCGCTCCTCCTGCTGGAGGAGCACGAAGTCGTCCCGACCGAAGTATCGATGATTGCGCGGCGGCTAGGAGAACCGTCGACGCAACACGCTCGGCCGCCCAATCGAGCGTGGACGGCGCCGCGCGCGTGCTGCTCGATGCGTGCCTAGCGGCAGTCGATGGGCGGGAGCTCAGCTTGGCTCATGCCGTCGACGACGGCTTGGGCCTGCGTGAAGACGGGCGCCCACGCGTCGAGGCGCGTGAACTCGGCCTGCTCGCGCGTGTTCGGGTCGCCGTCCATCACGGCTTCCGAGATCACGCCGAGGATCTCGCCGTTCGTCTGGTTCACGGCGGGGCCACCGGAGTCGCCGGGGCAGATGCTCGCCTCCACCCGGAAATCGCGGCGCCACACGCCGGCGATCGTGCCGCCGTTTCGGATGGTGCGCCCGCCGGGTGAGCCGCCGAGCCAGCAGCGTCCGAAGCCGATGGGCTCGATGGGCGTGCCGAGCACCGGGGGCTCACCGAGCCGCACGCGTCGCGTGGCGATGCCGCCGAGTCGCCGCTCGAGCACGAGCACCGCGATGTCGCCCTCGCCGCCCGAGTAGCCGCAGGTGGGCGCGACGATCGCTTTCACGCCGACCTCGCCCCACGCGAACGGATCGCCGCCGAGCTCGACCTTGACCGACTCGGGAGCCACGTCGAGGTCGAGCGTTCGGCCGTCCTTCGCGCGCTGCGACACGCAGTGGTGCGCCGTGAGGACGCGATCCTCCGCGATGAGCGAGCCCGAGCAGGTGACGCTGCCCACGACGAGCCGCACGACGTAGTCCTCGTCCGTCGCCACCGAGAGCGGCAGGTACGTCCGCTCGTCCTCCTGCGTTTCCCCGAGCTCGCCCGCAACGAGCTCGCGCGATGCGGCTTGAGCCGTGCGCGGCTGCGGGTGTTGAATCTTCAAGCAGCCCGTCGCCGCGAGCGTGGCCCCGAGCCCCAAGGCGAGCTGCCGCAGGGCACACCGCTCCCTGCCACGTGCCGACGACGCGGCCTCTTTCCGCGACCTATTGTCCGCGGGTGGAAGACCCATGAAGCTCGCTATCAACTGACACGCTCGAAAGCGCGAAGTTCCGACGATCGAAGACGTAAAGCCTTGGATCGTAATTCACTTCGCGCAAGCCGCGAGGCGCGCTCCCACATGCGCCTACAGCGCTGCTTCGGTTGACGAAAATTCGCGCGGAGCCGCTCCGGCAATGCTTTTCAGCCTGCGACGCGCGGTGACGTGCGGCGGTCCCCACAACCGCTTCCTATCTTTGAACTCGAAGAAGTAGCTCTCGGTCGCCGAGCTCAGCCGCTGACGACGAGGTCGTCCTTGTGGACGACGACGGCTTCCGTCGCGCCGAGCACGGCTTCGAGCGCCGGGCCCTTTTTCCCGGCGGCGCGGGCGGCGTCGAGCGCGCCGAGCCGTGAGAGGCCGCGGCCGACCTCTTGTCCGTCGGGTCCGACCAGCACCACGGCGTCGCCGGCGCCGAACTCGCCGCGCACGCCGAGCACGCCGACGGGCAAAAGGCTCGCTTTGCCGGAGCGCACGGCCGCGACCGCGCCCGCATCGAGCACGATGGTGCCCTGGGGGCGCAGCGTGAACGCAATCCAGCTCTGGCGTGCGCGGAGCGGCGCGCCCAGCGCCGGGAAGAAGGTGCCCACGTCGTTACCCGCGAGGATGTCGCCGAGCGCCCCCGGGCGACCCGCCTTGGCGATCACGACGCCCGCGCCGGCTCGCGCTCCTTTGCGCGCTGCGTCGATCTTGCTCTGGATGCCGCCGGTGCCCACGCGCGGCCCCGTCGCTTCGACCCGGCCGATCACGTCGGCGTCGCCCATCACGCTGATGCGCGCGCCGGACTGGTCGAGCACGCCTTCCACGTCGGTGAAGAGGACGAGCAGCTCCGCGCCCACGAGCGGCGCGACCATCGCCGCGAGCTGGTCGTTGTCGCCGAACACGAGCTCCTCGATCGAGACCACGTCGTTTTCGTTGACGATCGGCACGGCGCCGGCGTCGAGGAGCTCGCCGAGGGCCTCGCGGGCGTTGTTCATGCGCTCGCGCTCGGCGAGATCGGCGTGCGTGAGGAGCACCTGGGCCGTCGTGACGCCGAAGGCGCCGAAGGCTTCGTCGTAGCGACGCATGAGGCTGCTCTGGCCGGCTGCCGCGGCGGCTTGCAGGCGCGCCGTCTCCTTGGGCCGGCTCGGATAGCCGAGCCGCTGCACGCCGAGCGCGATAGCGCCGCTCGACACGAGGACCACGGAGCGCTTGGCGGCGATGACCTCGGAGAGCTCGCGGGCCAGGCGCGGGATGAGCTCGCCGTCGGTCGCGAGCGAGCGCGAGCCGACCTTCACGACCAGGCGTCGTGCGCGGGTGAGCTCGTCTCGGGCGTTCATGGCCCGCTGAGATACCACGCGCCGGCCGGCCGAGAAGCGCTCCCCGTTGCCAGA
>DASUGE010000173.1:0-3430 GCA_036274215.1 Polyangiaceae bacterium
GTCAGAACATGGCGCGCGCCGCGGAGGCGATCGGCGTCTCGCGCCAACGCGCCTATCGTTTGCTCGACGGACGCTCCGTCACGGAGCTCGTGGCGGCGTCGCCACCCCGCCCCGGCGAGGAAGCGTGAACGACGATTCGGCAGAGGCGGGGCAACCCGTCGCCGCCAAGGGAGAGTTGATCGGCACCGAGGTCGACGGTCGCTTTCGTGTGGTCGAGCGCATCGGCGGCGGTGGCATGGGCAGCATCTTCCGCGTGGAGCACATGGCGCTCGGACGAGAGTTCGCCCTGAAGGTGCTGAAGACGGAGCTCAGCGACGATCGCACGATGGTCGAGAGGTTTCGCCGAGAAGCCCGAGCCGCGGCGAGCTTGTCGAGCGAGCACGTCGTCGCCATCGTGGATACCGGGAGCCTGCCGGATCATCGCCCTTACTACGTGATGGATCTCCTCCGGGGCTCGGATCTGCGAAGGCTGCTGCGCGCACAAGGGACACTCACGCCGGCGCGGGTCGCCAACCTCGGCATCGACATTTGCCGGGGGCTGTCGGCGGCGCACGCGGTCGGCTTGGTCCACCGCGATCTGAAGCCGGAGAACCTGTTCGTGACGCGCGGCGACGACGGGCGCGACGTCTGCAAGATCCTCGATTTCGGTGTCGTGAAGGGCAGCGAGCACGGCTCGACGCGACCGGGATCTCTGGTCGGGACGGTCCGCTACATGGCGCCGGAGCAGGTCGGGCTCGACGCGCCGATCGGTCCGCTCGCGGACCTGCACGCGGTCGGCGTGATCCTCTACGAGTGCCTGTGCGGCACGACTCCTTTCGACGGAGATACGACCGAGCGGGTCCTCTACGGCATCATGAATGCGACCCCCATCCCGCTCGCGGAGCGTTGCCCCGAGCTACCCCCGGAGTTTGCCGCCGCGGTGACGCGGGCGTTCGCCCGCCGGCCCGAGGAGCGCCTCCCGAGCGCGCGCTCTCTCGCGGAGGCATTGCTTCCGTTCGCCGTCGGTCGCCAGGCAAGTCCCGCGGAGAGCTTTGGGATCGAGGTGAGCACGGAGCCTCACGTCTCGAACGCCCTTCATGACACCCCCGTTCTCGACGAGCCCTCCGGGCAGCGGCTGCCGATCCGTCACGAGCCAGGATCGACGCCGTTTCCGTGGCGCGTCGCGCTCGGCGCGCTCGCCGTCGGTGCGTCGGTCGCCGGCACGGCCGTCGGCCTCTTGGAGCTCGGGCGAGCGCAGCCCACGGACCCGGTGCGCCCGGCGGCCACGGGAGACCAGCCGCCCGCCCGTACGACGGAGCCGCAGACCACCTGGCAACCGAAACCGGCAATCCCCGTCGCGTCGCCGGCGGCTTCGGGCACGCCGGCGTCACCCGAAGCGCTTTCGACTGCGCCACGAGGTACGCGCACGCCACGCTTGCCGCCCTCAGCGCCCTCGCTCCGCGGGTTGCCACCGAATCCCTCGTTCGATCCCGCGAATCCGTATGCGCAGTGACACCGTCGGATCTCGGTCACGTCGAGCCCGGGTGTTGCTCGTCGCGTTCGCCCTCGTGCTCGCACCGGCCCGTGCCGCGAACGCGGAGACCGAGCGCCAGGCGAGCGCGCGGCTCCATTTCGAGAAGGGTTACCGTCTCGTCGAGCAAGGCGCGCTCGACGCCGCCATCGAAGAGTTCGAGCACGCCTACGCGCAGAGCCCTCATTTCTCGGTGCTCTACAACCTCGGCCAGGCCTACGCGAGCCTTGGCCGTAGCGTGGAGGCCGTCGATCGGCTCGAGCGCTACCTCGAGCTCGGGGGCGCCGGCCTCAACGAGGCGCGCGTGGCGCAGGTACGCGAGCTCATTCGCTACCACGCTGGGCGCATCGGCAGCCTCTCGCTCGAGCTCGACCCTGCGGATGCGCAGGTTGCCATCGACGGCAGAGTGCTGGATCCCGCCGCGCGTTCGGCGCCGATCCGCTTGAATATCGGCGTCCACGGCGTCGTCGCGCAGCACCCGGACTACGCGCAAGCCTCGACCAGCGCGCGCATCGAGGCAGGGCGAACGCTGCGCGTCTCGCTGGTGCTGGCAAGCGAGCCCGTGCCGCCGATCAGCGTCTCCGTGTCGTGCAGGGTGCCTGACGTCGAGCTCACGGTCGACGGGGTCCGCGTCGGCACGCTCCCGGCGCCATCGCTCGTCCTGGCTCCTGGTCTCCACCGGCTCGGGTTTCATCGACCTGGCTACGTCATGAGCGAGCAGACGATCCAGGCAGTCGCCGGCGGAAGCTACGCTTGCGCTCCGGCTTTCGATCCGCGGACCACCTCGCTCGCGACGCTCCGGGTGCGGCATCCGAGCGGAACCCTCGTGCTGCTCGACGGCGCGCCGCACGGGACTCGCCCCGTGCCGGAGGGTCGTCACCACGCGTCCGTTTCGGGACCGGGTTACGAGACTACCGAGCGAATCGTCACGCTCGCCGCGCACCGAACCCACACCGTCGAGCTCATGCCGCCCCGTTCGAGCACGCTGCTGCTCGCCGAGCAGAGGGAACGAGAGCGGACGCGGCGCGTCGCCGGCTTCATCGTCGGGGGTGTCGGAGGTGCAGCCCTCTTGGGGGCCGGAAGCCTCTACCTCTACAACGGGGCGGCATACGACGACTGGCAGGCCCAAAGCGCGAACGTTCTCGCGCGCTTTCGCGCGAATCCCGATGCCGTCAGTGCGCGTGAGGTCGACGCCCTTTTCGACGAGAGGAACCAAATTCACAACCGAGATGCCATTGCGGTCGGCGTGGGTGTCTTCGGTCTGGTGTCCCTCGCCGCCGCGTCCGCCCTCCTGCTCTGGCCGAGCGCGTCAGACGAACCCGCGACGATCACGGGCTCGTCGAGCTCCGTGCGCGTGCGTTTTTGAAGGTGCGATGAGAGTTTACCGGCTCGCACGCCTCATGGTGCCCGCGCTCGTGGGGCTGAGCACGAATTGTCGCTCCCCGGCCGGTTGGGATCTGTCTTCCGCCGGCAGCGCGGGCCGGGCGGGATCCGGTGGCTCGCACTCGGGCGGTGCGGGAGACAATGGATCCAAGGGCGGGCGACCCGCCGCGTCGAGCTCGGGCGCCGCGGGCGCGGATGCAGGCGGCGAAGGTGGCGCGGGCCAAGCCGGGACGGGCGTTGGCGGGCGCGGCGGAGCTCACGCCGTGACCGGCGGCGCGGCCGGGAGCGAGGAGCACGCAAGTGGCGGCGGCGGGGAGGAAGCCGGGGCCGGAGGCTCGAACCGTTCGAGCTGCAGCACCGAGCCCGTGCCGTGCGAACGGGGAACAGAATGCGTGGACGGTGCCAGAGGCCCGCTGTGCGAGTTTCCTACTCAGAGTGCCTGGCTCGTCTTCTGTTCGTTCGTGGCACTTCCGACCTTGGCAGCCGTTCGGACCGACGCAGGCAGCGCGTCGGAGCTCGAGGCACTCGATACCTTCA
>DASUGE010000174.1:0-4297 GCA_036274215.1 Polyangiaceae bacterium
CTCTCTAACACGCAGATTTTCGACCTCGCCCGCGTGCGACTGACGCCGTTCTGCGCACCGAGACGAGAGCAAAGTCATCCGCGCGCCAAAAGCGAACGACGCCTCCTCCTGACGCACGGACGCGACAGCTCCCGCACAACCGGCCTCGCCCGACCGTCGCCCCCCACGAACTCCGTCAAGCACATTCCGAAGAAAATGCTCACAGCACGCGCGACCTCCCCAGCAACACGAAGCCCCCACGGCTCGGCAGCGCGCGTCATCTCGCAGCGCGCGTCATCTCGCAGCGCCGTCGTGCCTCCGCGCCGGCTGAGCCGGCGCTTGGGGGCACCCGTGCGCGCAGGCCGAAGGCCGAGCACACGGGCCGCACCGCGCCGTGCCCACGTGGGGGGCAACTGCATCGGACTCGTTGCACTGAAGGATCCGGTGAATGCGCGCCACGCTCGCAGCCGCAGCAACGCGGCCGCACGACGCGCGGGCCCCTACAAAGTCGCGATCGCCGTGCGGAGCAGCGTCTGCGCGTCCTCCATGCCTTCCGCGATGATGCCGTGGCCGGGGATCACGCGGGCCAGACCGGGGATGGTGGCGAGCTCTTCGAGGTGCCGGCGGAGGGCGGCGCGGTCGCGCACGGCGATGAGGCGCATGAGCGGCGTGACTTTGGGGCCGCCGGTGGAGCCGATGGCGCCGTAGATCATGCCTTTGAGGCCGGGGAGCTTCGGGAGGTTGAAGATGGTGTCGTTGAAGACGAGCGTCGCGCGGCTGCCGGAGCGCACGGTGAGGACGTGCTCGGCGATTTTCGAGCCGGCGAGCGCCGCGTGTTGCAGCACCCGAGTCTCGGGCAAGAGGCTCAGATTGCCGTCGACACGGACCTTCTTCTTGACGAGCTTCTGCGCTGGGTCGGGACAGAGGACCTTGGCGTCGGGGTAGCGCGCGGCGTAGGCGGCGGCGTCGGTGCGGTGCCAGCCGTTCGGGACGATGATGAAGCGCACCGTGCCCCACGCGTCGAGCTCGCTCTGGGCTTCTTCGCGGAGGCAGATGCCGTTGTGAACGACGACGGAGCCGTCATCGAGACGGATGAGCGTCATGCGGCGCTTCATCGGGAGCTCGGGGAGCTCGCCTTCGACTTCCCACAGGTTTTCCTGCAGTTTCTCGAGGGGCCCGTTCTCGAGCACGTGCCATGGTCCGTTCTTCATCGTGCCGCGCGTAGTGCTACCATGCCCGTGTCGCATGCGGTTTTCGGTGTCTCCGCCCATGCGGGAGCGGCTCGCCGAGTACGGCGGGTTCCACCGCTCCTCGGGTAACGAGTGGTGCCATTTTTTCGGCATCCCGAGCATCGTCGCCGGTGCGGGCACGCTGCTCTCGCTCGTGACACTCACGCACGTGGCGGGCTTCCGACTGACGCTCGCCGAGCTCGTCGCGGGCGGCGTCATTGCGTTCTACGTCGTGTCGGCGCGCTGGCTCGGTGTCGTGACGGGTGTTTTGATGGCGCTCCTGGTCGCGCTCGGCCGCGCCGTGCCGGCGCTGGTCGGGCTCGGGCTCTTCGTCGGTGGGTGGATCGTGCAGTTCGTCGGGCACGCGGCGTTCGAGAAGCGTTCCCCCGCGTTTCTCAAGAACCTCCTGCATTTGTTGGTCGGGCCGGCATGGCTCGTCGAGCGCGCGTTCGATCGACATTAGGACGAGCCCGAGCGGCGGCGGAGGAACCACGTGACGCTCGATGCTCTGGTGGTGCTCGGGTGTCCCGTTCATGGTGGTGCGCTACCGCCGCCCGCGGCGCGGCGTGTGGCGCGCGCGGCGCGAGCGTACCGAGAGGGCCTGTCGTCGCGCGTCGTCGTGAGCGGCGGACGACGCTGGGACGGCTTCGTCGAGGCGGACGTGCTCGCGGGTGAGCTCGTGCGGCAAGGTGTGCCCGAGGCGGCACTGCTCTTGGAGCGACAGTCACGGACAACGCGTCAAAATGCGCGCTACACCGCCGCGCTGCTCGCCCCGCTCGGGACGCGAAAGGTGTTCGTCGTGAGCTGCGATTGGCACCTGCCGCGGGCGCTTTTCTGCTTCGAACGCTTCGGTCTCGAGGCCGAAGCCGTACCGGCCCCCGCGCCGCCGCTTCCCTTTGCCCGCCGAACGCTGCGACAACTGCGTGAGGAAAGCGCATGGCTGCTCGATCGAGCGCTCCTCGCCCGGTGAAGGCCGAGCGACGCAGGAACACGGCGTCGGGGAGCTGCTTCGTCGCGATTCTGCTCGGCGTGAGCGCGTGGGGAGCAAGCGCGTGCCGTGGTGGCTCGGAGTCGCACGGTGCGGCGGCGTCGAGCAGCGCGACCTCGAGCGCGCGTGAACCGGCGCCGGGCGTGGTGCTCGAGCGACTGCAAGCGGTCGAGAGCGCGGAGCAACGGCGCGCGAGCGCGGACGTCATGCCGGCGGATCTCGCGGCGCGCGACGTGCGGCTGCGTCGGAACGCGGCGCGCGCGCTCGCGCGCATCGCGGACGCGCGTGCGGCCGAGCTCCTCATGACGAGCCTGGCCGACGAGGACGCGAGCGTCGTCGTGTGGTCGGCGTACGGGCTCGGCGCGGCGTGCAGCGGACGCGAGCCGGCTCACGCGCGGGCGCTTTCGGCACGAGCGGCGAGCCTGCTCGTGCGAACGGCGGCGCAATCCGCAGCAGCGCGTGGACCGGCGAACGAGCCCGCGACGCAGCTCTTCGAGCCGATTGCCGCGATCGCCGACGCGCTCGGCCGCTGCGGCGGAGCGGACGCGGAGAAGACGTTGCGGGCTTGGGTCGGAAGCAACGGACCGATCGCCGAGGCGGCAGGCTTCGCGCTCGGAGGGCTCGCGTCGCGCGCGGATCGGCTCGAGGACGCGACGCTCGTGGCGTTGCTCGACGCTGCGGGCCGCGGTGAGGCTCCAGTGGGGAGCGCGCTCCAGGCGTTCACGCGCTTGAGCCACCTCGACGAGACCGTGCGCGCGCGGCTGCACGACGTCGCGCGACGCGCGCTGACCGGCTCCGGTGAGCGGCGGGCGCTCGCCGTGCGGGCGCTTTCACCCGTGGGTGCAGCGGCGATCAGCGACCTCGAAGGCGTGGTACGCGGCACGACGTGCACGGTCGCGGAGCGTGCCGATGCGGTGCGCGGGCTCGCGCGGCTCGGTGCGGACGGGCAGCGCGCGCTCGGCGACCTCGTGACGCCGCTGGCGGACGAGGTGCTGGGCGCAAAAGAAGGACTGATGGCGCCGGCGTACGGCGTGCTCAGCGCGGCGCTCTCCGCCTTGGAAGCGCCCGATCGCGCCGGACCAACCCTGGCTCGGCTGGCCGCGCTCGAAATCGCAGGCAACGCGCCCGCGACGCTCGGCCGGCGGACGGTCTCGCTGCGCTGCGCTGCGGCTTCGGTGCTCGCCGGGCGCGGCACGGAGAGCACCGTCCTCGCTCATTGTGATCCGGATCCGGCGGGACGAGCCGGACGCTTGGCGATGCTCCGCGTGCTCGATCGCGGCCCCTTGCGCGGCCAACGTGGCCGCTCGTTCCGGACACTCGCCGCCGTCGACGACGCCACGGTGCGCGAGCGGACGCTCGAGCTCATCGCGAAGCACCCCGAGCTCGAGCATCCCGGCGAGCTCGTCGCGGCGGCGCTGGGGCGCAAGACCGCGGGCGACGTCGCCACGGCGGCGCGGCTGATCGCCGACCATCCGGAGCGCGTCGCGACGAGCAGTAGCCTGCCGGATCCGGACCCCGCCGTGACCAAGGCGCTTGGCCTCGCCGTGACGACCTTCGCTCGCTCCACGTCGATCGAGGTGCGCGCTTCGCTCGCCGACGCAACGGGCGCGGTCGCGCTGCTCGGAGCGAAGCCGGTGCTCGAAGCCGATTGCAAGAGCGACAACCCGACGCTGCGCCAGCACGCGGAGAAGGCTCTGCGCCTGCTCGGGAATCGTGACCAGCGCTGCGACGCGTTCACGCCGGCCAAGGAAGCGCCCTCGGAGCTCGCGCACCTGCTCGCTCGCACGGCGCGGCTCGACTTCGAGACGGACGCGGGCGCGCTGAGCCTCGAGCTATCTCCCGAGCTGTCGCCCGTCGCGAGCACGCGCCTGACCGAGCTTTCGCGCTCGGGCTTCTACGACGGCGTTCGCGTGCACCGCGTCGTTCCCGGGTTCGTCGTGCAGCTCGGCGATCGCGACGGCGACGGCTATGGAGGCGTCGACCGCCCGCCGCTGCGCTGCGAGACGTCGCCCGCGCCGTTCGAGACGGGCAGCGTCGGCATCGCGCTCAGCGGGCGTGACACGGGCTCGAGCCAATTCTTCGTGACGCTCGCGCGCGAGCC
>DASUGE010000175.1:0-9641 GCA_036274215.1 Polyangiaceae bacterium
CCGGGACGCCGTCGACGACGGGGAACGACGGCGTCGGCTACGTCATGTTCTTCTCGCCCGACATCGGGACGCTCGCGGTCCTCTCCGGCGATGCGGCCTGCAAACTCGGTCCTGCCAGCGTGTTGAAGGATGGAGCCGTCCTCACCGATTTCGACTGCCCGTTGCTCGGTGAGGTCAACGATATGACGCGTGGCTGCAAGGCCACCGGTACCGTCGCGTTCGAGTACTGCAAGACCCCGTAGGGTTGACACGCCTCCGGGCGCTCACACCCGCTCGATGATCGTCGCGATGCCCATGCCGCCGCCGATGCACAGCGTGACGAGCGCCGTGGCGAGCCCGCGCCGC
The DNA here is from genome assembly GCA_036274215.1 of Polyangiaceae bacterium. Lineage (GTDB taxonomy): Bacteria > Myxococcota_A > Polyangia > Polyangiales > Polyangiaceae > PMG-095. The sequence goes on from DASUGE010000175.1 coordinate 346, forward strand.
TCGAGCTCGTCGAGCGCCGTGCCGAGCAACATCGCGCCCGTCGCGCCGAGCGGGTGACCGAGGGCGATCGCGCCGCCGTTCACGTTCACGCGCTCCGGGTCGATGCCGAGCCGGCGGATCGTGTTGAGCGGCACGGCCGCGAAGGCCTCGTTGATTTCCCAAAGATCGATGTCCTTCGCCGCCATCCCCGCCTTGTTCAGCGCGCGCTCCGACGCGGGTGCCGGCGCCGTCAGCATGATGATCGGCTCGCTGCCGATCGTCGCCATCGCTCGCACCCGCGCGCGCGGCTTGAGGCCGCTCTTCTTCACGTAGGCGCTCGACGCGAAGAGCACCGCCGCCGCACCGTCGACGAGGCCGCTCGAGTTTCCCGCGTGGTGAACGTGCTGGATGGCGCGCGTCCCCGGGTAGCGAGCGAGCGCAATCTGGTCCAGGGTCTCGCCGTTCGGCCCGACCGGAGAGGCTCCCAGCTTCGCGAACGACGGTTCGAGCTTCGCGAGGCCCTCGAGGGTCGTGTCCGCACGCGGGTGCTCGTCGCGCTCGAGCACGACGTTGCCCGCCGCGTCCTTCACCGCAAAAAGGCTGTTCTGAAAGCGGCCCTCCTTCACGGCGAGCGCCGTACGCTGCTGGCTCTCCAGGGCGAAGCGATCGGCGTCCTCGCGCGTCGTGCCGTCGAGCGTTGCGATGAGATCCGCACTGACGCCCTGCGGCACCTGAAAAATCTTCTTCCGCAGCTCGAGGTTCAGGCCATCCATCATGGCTTCGTCCGAACCCATCGGAACGCGCGACATGCTTTCCACGCCGCCGCCGACGACCAGATCCTGCTGACCGCTCATCACGCCCATGGCGGCGAAGTTCGACGCTTGCAGGCCGGACCCGCAGAAGCGGTTCAACGTGACGCCGGTGACCACGTCGGGGAGCCCCGCCGAAAGCACGGCGTTACGCGCAACGTTCGCACCCTGCTCCTTCACCTCCGAAACACAACCGACGACGACGTCCTCGAGGTCTTCGGCCCGAACACCCGTGCGCCGCACGAGCTCGACCAGGGTCTGCGCGAGGAGCTCCTGCGGGTGGATGCCGCTCAGGGCCCCTTTGCCCGCTTTGCCGCGTCCCCGCGGCGTTCGCACCGCATCGACGATGAACGCTTCGGTCATAAGAAACAACGTAAGGCCCCACCCGCGCCTTCGCCAGGCAGGGGAAACAGGCTTCGGCCGCGAGGCCGTGAGGGTTCCCAGTGCCGCGCGCGTGGCCTAAGCTCCTGCGTCCATGGTCCCCGGATTCGGCAAACAGACCATCACCATCGGGAGCGCGCCGCACGCCGACATTCGCCTCGGAGGGCCGGGTGTCGCGCCGGAGCATGCCCGCATCGTCCACCAGGGGGGCGGCACCCTCCTCCTCCAGGATCTCGGAGCAGGACCGACGTACGCCAACGGCGCGCCCGTCGCCCCGGGCTCGACCGTCCCCTTCGACTTACGAACGCAGTTCGTCGTCGGCCAGACGTCGATTCCGAACGCGCACCCCGCCATCAGCCTGATGCTGCTCGAGGTCGGCAAGGCGCCCGCGAAGCCCGGTGAGCTCCTGTTCGGGCGCGAGCCGGCGCAGAGCAACATCGTCGTCCACCACCCGAACGTCTCTGCGCGCCACGCCACCTTTCAGCTCCAACCGCTCGCGGTGATCGACCACGCGTCCACGTCGGGCACGTACGTGGACAACGCTCGGGTGACGCCGGGCCAGCCGCACCCGCTCGGGCAGCATGCTTTCGTTGCGCTCGGACCGGTGTCGTTGCCGGCCTCGCTCGTGCTGCAGCTCGCGCAGAGCCTCGGCGTCGCGAGCGGCGCCGGAGCCCCCGCGGCCATGACCGGGGCCGCCCAGCAGTTTTCTCCTGCCCCCGCCCCCGCCGGACACCTGCCGCCGGGCGTTGCTTCGGGACCGACACCGGGCGCCCACCCCTCCGACTCCGGCCCCGTGAAGCCCAAGCACAAGACCGTGATCGGCGAGCTCAAGCTCGACGGCGGCGCGGGCTCGCAAAAGACGATCGGCCGCACGCCGGACAACGACATCGTGATCGCGAACCCGCAGATCTCGAGTCGCCACGCCCTGCTCCACAGCATCGGCGGCCAGCTCTTCCTCGAGGATCGCGGCAGCGCGAACGGCACCTACGTGCGCGGCCAGCGCATCCCGCCGGGCCAGCGCGTGCCCGTGCAGAGCGGAGAGAAGGTCTTCATCGGACCGATGCCGCTCGTCCTGCAGGTCGAGGGCCAGGGCGTCGCCGTCGTCGTCGAGGACGCCGCACAGTGGGAGGGGCGCCCCCTCTACGAGATCGAGGCCTGGGATCTCGTTTCGCAGGTGCCCGATCGCGACAACCCGAGCGAGCTCAAGACGCTGCTCGACCACGTGAGCTTCAAGGCCCTGCCCGGCGATTTCATCGCGCTGATGGGGCCGAGCGGCGCGGGCAAAACCACGCTGCTCCTCACGTTGAACGGCTATTTGCCGCCCACCGCGGGCCAGGTGCGCATCAACGGCGAGGATCTCTACGCCATCTACGACGCGCTGCGCGGCTCGATCGGCTACGTGCCGCAGGACGACATCGTCCACCCCGAGCTCACCGTGTGGGAAGCCGTGCGCTACAGCGCGAAATTCCGGCTGCCGCCCGACTACTCGGAGGAAGAGATCGCGCGCCGCGTCGACACGACGCTCGCGCAGCTCGGCCTGGAGAACGTCGCGCACCTGCAGATCGGCCGGCCCGAGAAGAAGATCCTCTCGGGTGGGCAGCGCAAGCGCGTGAACATCGCGATGGAGCTCGTGACGGATCCCGTCATCATGTTCCTCGACGAGCCGACGAGCGGACTCGCCGCCGACGACACCGCCGCGCTCGTCAGCCTCCTGCACGATCTCGCGAAGAAGACCGGCAAGACGATCATCACGACCATCCACCAGCCGGCAAAAGACGAATTCGAGAAGTTCAATCTCGCGCTCGTGCTCGGCACGGGCGGCATCACGATGTTCTACGGCTCGCCGCACGACGGCTACCGCTTCTTCGGCTCGTTCCTCGAGCGGCAGGGTAAGCCGAACCGCGTCGACAACCCGCGCGACATGTTCGACATGCTGAACCAGCGGGAGCGGCCCATTTACGAGGCGATGCGGGCGCAAAATCCGTCCGCGCCGCGCTACGCCGCCCGCTTCCAGGCCGCGCGCGAGTGGAACGCGGAGTTCATGAACCCGCAGAACGCCGTCTTCCAGAAGATGTTCGGCGGGCGCCGCGCCGTGGGCGGCGGCACGAGCCAGCACGGCGTGCCGAGCCGAGCCCCCTCGAGCGGGCAATTCTGGCTGCTCTTCAGCCGCTACTTCAAGGTCAAGGCACGCGACGTGAGCGGCACCGCGATCATGCTGCTCCAGGCGCCGATCATCGGCGTGCTGCTCGCGGGGGTCTTCGGCGGGCAGAAGGAAGCGATCCCGTTCTGGTGCCTCGGCGCTCTGCAGGAGCTCGCCAAGCGCAGCGGCAGCGTCGGCAGCGGCACGGAAGAAGTGCTGCGCAATATGGCGGTCACGCCGGACAACGCCGGGTCGATGTTCTTTTTGGTGGTCAGCGCGGTGTGGTTCGGCACCAGCAACGCGGCGCGAGAGATCGTGAGCGAGGTCGCCGTCTACAAGCGCGAGCGCATGGTGAACCTGCGGCTCTTCAACTACGTCTTCTCGAAATTCCTGCTTTTGAGCCTCTTTTGCGTCGTTCAATGCGCGATGCTGCTCGCGATCGTGTTCTTCGCGCTCGGCTACAACGGCGGGATGCAGGCGTTCGCGATCGAGCTCGTGACGATGGTCTTCACGGCCATGAACTCGGTGGCGCTCGGCTTGCTCCTCTCCGCGCTCGTCGGTAGCGCCGAGGCGGCCATGGCGCTCACGCCCATCGCGCTCATTCCTCAGGTCGTGCTCGGCGGCTTGATGGTGCCGATGACCACCAACCCGCTGCTCCAGATCCCGATGTACGCGATCCCGGCGCGCTGGGGCTTCCAGGGCATCATCGCGCAGGAGCGCATGGCCGTGGCCAACAACGCGGCCTGGGTGCTCGACCTCAAGAAGCCCGACCTGACCGCCGCGGACAACTTCGTCTTTCAGGGCAAGTTCCACTGCGCCGAGGCCCAGATGGCGAGCCTCGACTTCAACGGCGCCTGGGGCTTCACCGACTACGACAAGTTCTGGCTGCCCCCCGCCGTGCTCATCGTCATGATGGTGGTGACCTTCCTTCTGATCCTCGTGATCCTGAAGCGGCGCGATTCCGTGTAGGAAAAGCGCGTACTTTCGGCCCGTTTCCGCGCAGCCCAACGTTTCGCCCCCTCATCCGTCTAACCCCGGACGATGGTGCGATTCGACCGGCGAGTCTTGGGCAAGGCAGTCGTCGGGGGGCTTGGGGCGTATTCGCTCGCGCTACTGCCGGGCGCGGCGGAGGCCGGCGACGACGACGAGGCCTCCCAGGGCGAGCTCTGGTCACGCTGGAACGCGGCCCACGGGGACCCCTACGAGCTCGACCGCGTCGAGCGCTGGCTCAAGGAGCGCGAGCGCCCGAGCTGCAACCAGGCGTCGATGGTGAGCTACCGCGGCACGACCATCCGCTACTCGGGCTCCGTCTTCATCAACCCGGCGTTCCGGGAGCGGCTCGAGCGCTTCGAGCAGGTCACGGCGGCGCTCTCCCGCGAGCTCTACGGGCGCGAGCCGCACCGGCTCAAGCACTACGGCGCGTACAACTGCCGTGTCGTGCGCACGATCCGCACGCTCGTGAGCGAGCACGCGCTCGGCAACGCGCTCGACGTCATCGGCTTCGATTTCGCGCCGGCGACGAAAGCGACGCCGCTACCGCCCGACGTGCCGCGCGCGCTCCGGTTCGCGTTCGAAGTGCGCGTCCTCCGGCATTGGGGCAAGACCGAGGGCCCGAACGCCATCCACGGCCGCTTCCTCGCCACGCTCACCGACCGCCTCCGCGACCGCGGCGACGTCTTCCGCAGCATGTTCGGCCCCGGCCACATCGGCCACGAGGATCATCTTCATTTCGACGTCTCGCCTTGGCGATACGTGGATCTTTGACGGTTGCCCTCGACGCCGGCGCTCCGGCCCCTCGCGATAGTCCCGCGCCGTTTGTGCGGAAACTAGGCGGGCCTTGAGTGGTGCAACATAGCTCTGCCAGAACGAAGGCGGCTGGCGGAGCCAGCCCGACACGGGGCCTCAAGTCTTGGCGGAACTGATCGACGGGGAACTAGCGGCCCAAAGCCCCACGACAAACCGGCGAGACCGGTGGCTGATCTCTCAACGCATGGAAGCGACGCGGGACGCAACGGCGCAGCCTCGGTCAAATGCAGCCATGCAAGGCTCGGCGCTAGGGGCCCTCGCCATAGTCCAGCGCGAGCGTGAACACTAAAGACACCGATACACCGCCCACGTGCGTCGTGCCCTTCGTCTCGATGACCTCGCCGGAGGAAGACTCCTGGAGGAAGCGCCAGGGCACGTCCTTTTGGCCTAGATCGCCCGTCATGATGATCTGCGCGCCCACGCGCCCGCCGAGACCGCGATCTCCCGAGCGCGCGCGATCGGACACGCCGACGATGAACGAGAGCGCGGGCATGCCGAGCGAGTAGCCGCCCGAGCCGTAACGCGGATCCGGATCCGTGTAGTGCCGGGAGCCCAATGCGGCCGCGATCTCGAAATCGACCCAGTTGTGGTACGGGAGCCAAGCGCCGGCGAAGCCGCCGAAGTGGGAGAAGCCGCCGCCCGCATCCGCGTTGTCGCTCTTCTCCCCGAAGCCGCCGAGCTCATAGTGCTTGTAGCGGACGCGCAAGAGGCCGCCGCCGAACGCGAACGCGCCGCGCGCATCCGACCCAGCGAGCGCGCCGAGACCGCCGCGCGCCGCGAGCTCGATCGCCCAGCCGGGCTCCTTCTCGAAGTAGATCGGCTCACGCCGAGGCGCGGGCGGGCGGAGCGTCACGGCGTCATCCGGCGGAGGGTGCGCGCCCAGCACGCCGATACTGAGCGGCGAAGGCGAAGGCGCGGGCGGTGGGCCTTCGATACGGCCCGGCGCTGTCGACGGTGCCGGTCCCGGTGTTGCGGGAGCGGGAGCAGGGGCCGGCGCCGGTGCAGGCGCAGCGGACGGCGGTGGTGGCGGCGCAGCGGCGGGTGCCACGGGCGCAGGGCTTGGTGCCGGGGCTGCGCTCGGCGCTGGACCCGCTGGCGGTGCGCTCGGCGTTGGCGCGGCGCTCGGCGCGGGAGCGGGCGCAGCCGGTTCGACCGGGAATTCTGCTGTCGGCGGAGCCTGCGCGAAGAGCGGCGACGCGTGCGTCGAGAAGACCAATGCGAGGAGTGATGCTCGCGACACGCGGACCAGAATTCGAGTCTTCCTGGACGTCATGACGGTGTTGTTCTCAACAAGGTGCTGCGAGCAGCACCGAACGGCTCGATCAATAAGACGCGCGGGCGCGCGAGCACCATTGACGAAATCGACCACGGGCGCTAGAAAAAGGTGCCCCGATGAGTCCGATCACGCGCGCCCAGAAGCTTTGGCACGTCTGCCGTAAGGCAGGCGAGGGCTCGCGTACACGCTGATCCGTAAGCAGACGCAAGCCCTCCCCGCCAGGCGGACGAGAGGGCAAGCGTTCCGGATCAAGCCCTTTCGACGCCTGGCTCCCCGAGCCAGATGTCCACTTCATCACCTTCTCCCGCCCTAACCGCACCCGCCTATTCCGAGTGGCTGGACCCGCGTTTTCGCCGGCTGCTCCTCTTCTTCATGGCGTACGGCTACGCCTTTTCGGCGCTGCTCCTCGTGCCGAAGTTCGCGACGCTCGTGCTGCACGCAAGCCCGGCCGAGGTCGGCCAGATCGCGAGCGCGCCGGTCATTGCCTGTCTGCTCATGGCCCCGCTCTGCGGGCGCTGGCTCGATCGAGGTAGCTACCGGAGCGCCATGATCGCGGGCGCGTTCGTGATCGCAGCAAGCACGCTCGGCTTCGGCTACCTCGAGCAAATCGGCCCCGCCGTCTACGTGCTCCGCGCCCTCCAAGGGGCCGGCAACATGCTCGTGGTCGCCGGCGGGCAATCGCTCGTGACGCGCCTCGTGCCCGCCGAGCACCACGGCCGCGCGTACGGCACCGCGGGCGCGGCGTCGCTCCTCATGAACGCGATCGCCTCGTCTACGACCGAGCACCTTTCGGACGCGTACGGCTGGGGCTTCGCGTTCGAGGTCGCGGGCGCCGCGATGTTCTTCGCGCTCGCGCTCGCGATCCTCGAGCCCTACGTGCACGCCGAGCGCGACGTGCCTGCCCCTACTAGCGTGCGGAGCGCGGCGCGGCACCGGCAAGCGGGCGGCTATGCGACCTTCGCGGCCGGCGCCGGCTTCGGAATGCTCGTCACCTTCACGCAGCCCTTCGCCCTGTCGCAAGGCGCCACCCACGTCGCGTCGCTGTTCGTCGGCTACACGCTGACTGCGCTCTGCGTGCGTCTCGGGCTCGGCGGGCTCGTCGACCGGTGGGGACGGCGGAGCACGGCGCTCGTGGCGCTCGGCATTTATAGCTGTACGGTGCTCGCCGGGGCGGCGCTGCGCCCGGAGCTCTTGCTCGTCCTCGGCTTCGGATTCGGCATCGCGCATGGGCTCGCGTGGCCCGCTCTCACGGCGCTCGCCGTCCAGAGCGCGGCCGCGGGGCGCGTCGGGTCGGCGCTCGCCGGCATGCAGGCATATTTCGCGATGGGCACCATGCTCGCCGTCTGGGTGGGCGGCCGCCTCGTCGACGCCCGCGGCTACCCCTTCGCGTTCACGTCCGGCGCGGTCATCGTCGCGAGCGGTGTGCTCGCCTTGTGGCTCGCCGGACGGCAGCAGCCCGCACGGGCGTGAGGCCGCAGATCTCCACACCCGTGCGTGAACATTTCCCGCAGCGTCGCACGACTCGAGAGCGAGTCGCGACGCTTGCGGGAGTTTTCACGCTGAGAGAAACTCGGTCATGCCTCGCTCGCACGCGCTCGGCTCCGCGGCGCTGCTCGCGCTCGCGCTCGGCGCGCTCGGCTGCAGCGACGAGGTGGACGCGCCGCCGGTCAACGCCTCGATCACGAACCAGGCGATGCCCCTGGCACCCGGGTGTTTCAAGCTCCCGTTCGAAGTGACGTGCGACGGTCCCGCGGAGGACCTGGCGCTGCTCGACGGCATCTGCGGCGCCAAGACGGATTTCCTCGAATGGTCGGGCACGGATGCGCCCGCCGGCATGGCCACCTGGATCGGACCGCGCAACGGACCGCTCTTTCTGCTGTACAACCGGGTCGAGCGGGAGCCTGACGAAGCTGAAAACGTCGCGAAGGAGCTCCGCTACTCCGCCTTCGTCGTGAACGAGGGCTTCGCCGACGACCTGGTCGAGACGCTCGAGCAGTGGCGCGCGGGAGAGAGCGTGAAATCCGGTGAGGTCATCACGTTCGCCGCGCGCTTCGTGGACTGCCGCATGTCGTGGGAGGGCGAAGGCATCTTCCAATGGCGGGACACGACGCTCGCGTTTGCGTGGACGGCCGCGGAGCCCTGCTGACGCCCTCGTAGAGCCGCAGCAGGGCTCGGGTCCGAGCCCGATCAGTACGTCGCGCTGAGGCGGCAGACGCCGTCGACGCACGCGCTCACCGCTCGGGGCACGCAGTCGTCGTCGGAGTGGCAAGGCTCGAGGCAGCGAGTCGCTTCGTCCGCGGGAGCGCAGACGAGGTTGTCGCGGCAGAGGATGGTGGGATCGCCCGTGGGCGGTGCGCAGAAACCGCCTTGGTCGCCGCAGGTCCCGAATTTCGAGCCGCAGCGCTCCTGCTCGGCGAGCTGCTGGTCGTAGGCGTACTGGTTCGCGTAGCGGCAAAGGATGCCGGAATCGGCGGCGTCATCGGGCAGCACGACGACGGGCTCCCACTCGGGGGCATCGCCGGGGCACGCGACTTCACCCACTTGGATGGGAAGACCCGCGGGCGGGGGCGCGCCCTTGACCGTGAAGGTGAAGTCGTAGATGCACCAGCCGCATTTTGCGACGGAGCACATCGAGTTGACGAGCTCGAGCTCGAGCGTTCCGTCGTCCCGCACCCCTGCTTCGCCCTTCCACTTTACCCCGCAGCCGCCGTTCACGTTCAACAGGCGGACCGTGAGCTCACCGTCGCTCTGCTTCTCCCACTCGACGCAGCGGAGCCCGTCGTACTCCGAGGCTGTGACCAGCGCCTCTTGGCTCTTCCCGCTTGGGGTCGCCTCCTCCTTCTTGCAGGCACTGGCGTCGAACGCGACGAGCGTATCGCCCTTCCCGGGGTTGCCGGTCTCGGTT
>DASUGE010000176.1:0-2863 GCA_036274215.1 Polyangiaceae bacterium
ACGGAGGGTGCCTCGGGGCGGTCGTCCGGGGGCGCCGGATGCGCAGCGCGCGGTCGCTCGGGCTCGGCCTCGTCCGTGCGCACGAGCGATCGCACGACTTCGAAGCGATTCTCCGTGCGCGGGTCGAGCGGGCGGCCGCGATCGACGGAGGCGAGCACCGTGTCGCCGTCGCGGACGGAGAGCGACACGAGGCTCGCGTGACCGGCAAATAGCCGCTTGAGCTCGCGCGCCAGGTCATCGCGCGCGTGGCTCTTGGCGGCATGCCGGAGCGCCTCGTCGGCGCCGAGCGCCGCCGCTTCGTTGCGCATGGACGCCTTCACTGCGTGCGCGAGCTCCTGGTAGAGCTCGAGCGAGCGATCGAGCCGCGCCCCCACCTCGGGCACGAAGAAACGCGCCGACGTCTGGCGCACGGTGGTCTCGGCCAGCCACACGGCGACCAGCACCGGGATCAGCGCCGTGACGAGGATAGCCAGCGTCAGCCGGCGGCGAATGCCGAGGCGCCGAGCCAAAGCGCCTAGGCGGCCTTCCCCGCGCCTCGGCCGAAGAGCTTCACGAGCAGGTCCCACGGGTCGAAACCCAGGAACTCGCGCATGTCGTCGCCGAGCCAGGGCGGGCGTTCGAGCGACGCGAACGCCAGGCCGAGCGGTCCTTCGCGCGAGAGGAAATGCCCGACGCCGAACTGGGTCGCGACCTCCCGCAGGCTGCGAAAAGCGGCGCGCCCGGCGTCGAAGCCGAGCGGCAACGCCACCGCCGGCATCCACGGCGCGACCACGATTTCTTGCGCGGCGACGGCGCGCGCCCAGGCGCCCGACTCGCGGGTACCGGCCAGGCGCCGGAACGTCGTGAGCTCGCCGTAGCAACCGACGGCAATCTTCGCGACGCGCCGCTCGACCGCCGCGGCGAGGTGACGTTGGTCACGCCGGAAGTCGCCGGACAAGAGCCCGAGCTCACGCTTGAGCTCGTCGGGCCCAACCAAGCGATCGAAGCCCGTGCCACGCCGTCGCGCGACCAGGCAAGTCGCAAGCTCCCCTGCTTCGAACACACCGAGCACGAGCGCCTTGTCGCTCGGGCACAGCAGATCGAGCGCGCGGGCGACGGCACGCTCGCTCGGCACCGGCCAGTCGGCGGTGCGCCACGGCCAGAGCGTGATGGCTCGCTCCGCCTCGAGCTCACGCACGATCGCGAGCCACTCGAGCGCTTGCGCCAAATAGTCCTGGCCCGGCGCGAGCCGCTCGCCGAAGCGATCCATGAGCTCGTCGAGCGCGCCGGCCGTGATTTCGGCCGCCCACCGTGCGCGGTGACGCGCCGCGAGGGACTCGAGCGATTCCGGCCATGGTTGCTCGCTCACCTCGATGCGCCCGACCGTGGTGCTCACGAGCTTGCGGAGTCGGCCGCCGGTCGTGACGGCCACGACGCCGCCCTGAGCGCGCGAGCCGTCCGGCGCTACGGGCGCAGGGTCGAGCGGGCGGAAGACCTGGCCGAGCTTCGACCATTGCTCGTGCGTGAAGCCTTCGAGGGAGACGTCGCGGGTGAACACGGGCCGGGAGTATAGTCGGGCATATGCCCGCCGATCGCGCCGCGCCTGCCGATTTCCTCGCCTTTTTGGATGCGTGCCCCACGCCGTACCACGCCGCCCGCGAGGTCGCGGAGAGGCTCGCCCATGCGGGCTTCAGCGAGGTGGCCGAGGGCTCGTCCTTCACGGTGGAGCCAGGAACGCGCGCCTTCATGCGGAGGGGCGGCTCGCTCCTCGCGTTCGTCGCCGGCACGGAGCCCCCCTGGGAGTCGGGGTTCGTCGCGCTCGGCGCCCACACCGATTCACCGAACCTGCGGCTCAAGCCGAACCCGGATTTGTCGAACGCCGGCTACCGCCAGGCGGGGATCGAGGTCTACGGCGGCGTGCTGCTCACGACCTGGCTCGACCGCGACCTCACTCTCGCTGGTCGCGTGGCGCTCGCCGGCGGCAGGAGCGAGCTCGTGCGCATCGCTGGTGCGCCGTGCCGCATTCCGAACCTCGCCATCCACCTGAATCGCGACGTCAACAAGGAAGGACTCGTCGTCAATCCGCAAACGCAGCTCACGCCGCTCTGGGCGCTCGAGAAGAGCGGCGGGAGGGAGCACGTGCTCGAGGTCGTCGTCGACGCCCTCGCCGACACCGGGTCCGCCGGCGCGACCCTCGCCGACATCCTGGGCTTCGATCTCTGCCTGTTCGACGTGCAGGGCGCGACGCTCGGCGGCGCCAACGGCGAGCTCGTCTGCTCGGCCCGCCTCGACAACCTCGGGTCTTGCTACCCCATCACGCGGGCGCTCGTGGCCGCCGGCGACGCGGGTCGTGCCACGCGCGTGATCGCGCTCCACGATCACGAGGAGGTCGGCAGCCAGAGCGCTTCCGGCGCGCGCTCGCGCCTGCTCGAAGGCCTGCTGGAGCGGCTCACGCTCGCGTATCCGGGTGCTCCCGCCGACGCCGTGCCGCGCGCCCTCGCCCGCTCGCTTTTCGTCTCCGCCGACATGGCGCACGCCGTGCACCCGAACTACGCCGACAAGCACGACAAGCTGCACCGCCCGATCTTGGGGGGCGGCCCCGTCGTGAAGGTGAACGCCAATCAGTCGTACGCCACCGACGGCATCGTCCAGGGCGCCTTCGTCGAAGCCTGCCGGGCCGAAGGCGTCACCCCCCAGCTCTTCGTCTCGCGCAACGACCAGCCTTGCGGCTCGACGATCGGCCCCATCACGGCGGCGCGCCTCGGCGTGCGGAGCATCGACATCGGCAATCCGATGCTCGGCATGCACTCGTGCCGGGAAACCGCGGGCGCGGCGGACGCAGCCGTGATGGAGCGCGTGCTCACCCGCATCCTCCGCGAGCCGC
>DASUGE010000177.1:0-6139 GCA_036274215.1 Polyangiaceae bacterium
TCGTCGGCGCGCGGCTTCTCGCCTTCGGTCGGGACGGGACCGCCGGTGAACGAGCGCAGCACGGCGAGGCATCCGTTGCCGGGCGGCAGCACGAACTCGTCCCAACCGCGCTGGCAGACCCGGAGCCACGCGTCCTCGTGATTGCCGCGAAGCGCGACGACTTTCGCAGGCGTGCGCTCGTGTAGCGTGCGAATGTACTCGACGACGTCCTTCGAGCTCGGACCGCGATCGAGATAGTCGCCGAGGAAGACGAGGGTGTCGTTCGCGTCGAGCTTCGGCAGGCAGGAGAGCAGCTTGAAGAGGTGCTTCGTCTCTCCGTGAATGTCGCCGATCGCGAAGGTGCGCGCGCTCATTGAGGAAAGGTCGCCTTGCCGACGGGCGGTGTCGAGGTCGGCGTGGCGGGCGCGGGCGCGGCCGCGGGGGGCGGCGCGGTAGCGGGGGGCGCCGGCGCGGGCGGGGGAACTGCGGGTGCGGGAGCCGTGGGCGGCGGAGCTGCGGGTGCGGGAGCCGCTGGCGGCAGGGCAGCCGGCGCCGGGGTTGGCGGCGTGCTCGGCGGCGGCGCGACCTCTTCCGGGCGCCGCCAGTTGCGGGAGTTCGGGCAGCTCTTGAAGCGCTCCTCGATGTCGTCGCACTTCTCGTGGAGGAGGCGGCGGTCGGCGGGCAGCACGGCCGGAACGATGTCGTCCCAGCGCCAGACGATGCCCCCTCCGACGTAGGTGACGGTCGAGCCCGCGAACGCCGGGCCTGCGCTCGAGAGCGCGACGCCGGCCGCGAAATCGACCGCGTCGGACAGATGGAGCGCTATGTCGAGCCCGCCGCGCGCGCCCGCCTTGACGTTCGTCTTGAACTTCACGCTGTCGGTCATGATCTGCGTCACCTGATCCGACGAGATCGTGACTTGGCCGTTGCCGCCCGTGCCCGCGAAGTCCGCAGGATTGAACGAGTACGGCTTGATCTCCGTATCGAGATTGACGCTCGGCGAGAGCTCGAACCACGGCGTGAAAGTGACGAGCTTCGACGGCGAGAGCGGCACGCCCACGCCGAGGATGAGCGGGATCGTGATGTAGTTGAGCGAGCCGCTCACGAGGGTGGTCGGCGCAGAGCCGACGGCGAACGCGAGCGCCGCCGTCGGCAGCCCATTGTCCATGCGCGCGGTGAGCGGGATGTGAAAGAGGGCCGTGGCCGTCGCGGCGAGGCCGTGAGCGGTCGGGTTCCCCTCGGCCGCTTTGAAGTTCACGTAGTGGAGGCCGAACTGTGCGCTCAGCATCCCGCTCGTCGCGCTGAAGTCGGCGTTGTACGCGACGTCGTTGAAGCCGCCGCCCTTCATGAACCCGTGCCGGTACTCGAGCGACACGTTGGAGGCGCGCGCGTCCCAGCTCGACACCACGATCGGGTGCGTGCCGGCGAGCCCCCAGGCGTTCGGCGATAAGGTCACGATCCCCGCGCCCATCAAGAGGGCTGCTGCCGCTCCTCGAATCATGCCGCTCCTCGAATCATGAGCCGACGATCCTCGATCCCGGCAGCGAACGTCAACGCTGGCAGTGGGGGAGGATCAGGGCGAGGTCAGAGTCAGGGTCAAAGCTAGGGTCAGGGTCAAGGCTAAGGTCAGGGGGCGGGATGCGGCGAGGTCGATTGGGTCGGTGGAAAAGGTGCGTCAAAGGGTTGACGTCTCGTCCTGCCTCTGTCCCGCCCCGTCCCCCGACTGTCGCGATCCGTCTATCGCGTCGTCATGCGCGCGCGCTCCGAAGAGTCAGTGTCCGCGTTGCTTGAAAAAATAGACGAGGAGCTGGGCTCCGTACGCGACGACGATCACGACGAGGAGCACGTTCACGAGACCATCGAGGATGCGGCCGAGCTCCTTGAGACGCGCCATCAGGCCGCGGGCAAGCCCGAATTTCAGGACGAAGAGCAGCGCCGCCCCGATGAGAAGGATGTCGGAGAGTGCGTTCATGGCACGGAGGTCTGGAGTCAGCCGCTCGGCGGTTGATCGAAGCGAAACGGCGTGCGCTCCGCAGACGGGCGCGCCCCGAACGCCGCACGGAACGCGATGAGCTTTGGGTACGGCTCGAGCGACATGATCCCGCGGAATTCGACGTGCGCCGTGAAGGCGTACGCCGTCGCCTCCAGGTAGCTCAGTCGCCGTTCGGGCAGGCGCGCGATGGCAGAGTCGAGGTGCGTGTCGAGCCACGCCGCCATTCCGCGCAGGCGCGCAAAGGGCTTCGTGAGCAGCGCGTGCTCGTCGCCGAGCTTCGCGACGCGTCCCATGATGATGGCGACCTCGGTCTCCATCGCGTCGAGGACGAGCTCCTGAGCGTTGGACGTGAGCGGGTCGCTGAGATCCTCCGGCCACACGAGCCGGCCGGCGACCGGGGAGCGGCGCGCGAGCTCGCGGCAGATGTTGATGGTGCCGAGCCAGGTGCCTTCGGGCGTGCGCAGGCTCGGGACGCGGAGCGCGGGGTTGTCGCCGTAGTTCGCCGCGTCCGTCGAAGCGATGTCGAAGACCGGCGAAAAATCGTGAGGGACCTCGAGCTCCGCCGCGTAGATGCGCGCGACGCGCGTGAAATGCGAGCTGCTACGACCGATTAAGGTGAGGGGCGTGGTCATCTGCGAAAACCTGAGGGGAATGCGAATCGAACGTGACGCGAACGCGAATGGACCGAATGACGCTCGGCGCGCAAGCTCGTACCTGCGCGTCGCGACGCTCTCGCGATCTCTCTATCACGAGTTTTCCACCATGCAGCTTCGGTTCCGGGAAGACGTTCGCACGCTGATTTGGGCCTTCGGCCTCTTGCCGCTCGTGCCCGCGCTCGCCTTGTATCGTCCGGTGCTCGCGCTCTGGCTCGTGCCGGTCGCGCTCTACGCGTCGTATTGCTCCGGCGTGCTCGCCCACAACCAGAACCACTCTCCGACCTTCGTGGGGCGCCGGGCGAACACCGCCTACGCGGCGTGGCTCTCGATATTTTACGGGTTTCCGCTGTTCGCCTGGGTGCCGACGCACAACCAGAACCATCACCGCTACCTGAACGGCGAGGGCGACGCGACGCGCACGACGCGCCTCGGCACGGTCGACAGTGCCTGGCTCGCCTTCACCTACCCGCTTTACTCGGGTGCCTGGCAGCGCCCGCTTCTCACGAGCTACGTGAAGGACGCGCGGGCCCATCATCCCGCGCGCTACCGGCGAGTCGTCGTCGAGAGCACTGCGGTCTTGCTCGGCCAAGGCGGACTGCTTGCCGCGTTTTGCCTGCTGCACGGGCTTCGTGTCGGACTTCCGACGTACGCGCTTGCCGCCGGGCTGCCGGCGCTGCTCGCCACCTATTTCATGATGTTCACGAACTACCTCCAGCACGTCGGTTGCGACGCGCAGTCACCGGACGACCACTCGCGCAACTTCGTGAGCCCGTTTTGGAACTGGTTCGTCTTCGAAAACGGCCTGCATACCGTCCACCACGAGCACCCCGGCGTGCACTGGAGCCGCTACCGCGCGCTCCACGAGGGGCGCGCCGCTCGCATCGACCCGCGCCTGAACCAAAACTCGCTCTTCGGTTACGTGCTCGCGACCTACGTCGGGGCGCCGATCCGGCGCTGGTTTCGTGCTGCGGGTACGCCCACCGTCGCCAGCTGAGCCCCCGTCCCTTTCGCAGAGTAGGCCATGAATCAGCTGTTTCTTCCGCTGCGGGGGAGCTCGCCGGGGTTGCCGCGAACGAGCGATTGGGCTTCGCTCGAGGCATCCATGCTCACGCCGCTCTGCTACCCCGGTCGCATTCGGACCGATGCGACGAACCCGTTCGCGCACCACACGCTCGAGGTCCGCGTGCCGGCGATCGTGCTCGATGTGCTCGAGCGCGGCTTCGACGCGACGCCCGCGGTGAAAGACGGCGTGCGCGCGCTTGCCGCCGAGCTCGCGGCCGGCGCGCCATTACCGGCGCTCGACGGGAACGCGCCGGGGGCCGAGGAATTTCGCGCGGCGCTCGCGCTGCGCGCGGGCGACGGCTGGCTCACGACGGATTGGCTGTTCGCCGAGCCGTACGCGTATCGGCAGCTCGTCGAGCGCGTCCGCTTCTGGACCGACGGGCGCGATCCGTTTCTCTCGAACAAACGCGAGGAGTACGCGAGCGCGGCTCACGCGGAGGCGCTCGAACGGGCGCTGGGCGTGGCCGGTCCGCGCGACGAGCGGCTCCACGAGCTCCTCGGTGCCGCCCTGTTCGGCAATCGCATCGATCTGAGCTTCTCCGCGTCGCGCGAACGTGGCCTCACCGCGAAACCGGACGACTTCTTGCTCGACGAGCGAGCAGCAGCCGTGAGGGTGCTCGCGGAGGGACACGGCCCGGTGCACGTCGTGGCCGACAACGTAGGCACGGAGCTCACGCTCGATCTCGTGCTCTGCGACGCGCTCCTCGCCGAGCTCGACACGGAGGTCGTGCTGCACGTGAAGACGCACCCGACGTTCGTGAGTGACGCGACGGCCCGCGACGTGCGCGCCTTCCTCGGCGTCCCCGCCCCGAACGACGCCGCCGAAACCGCCGTGCTCCGCGTGCGGGAGAGCGCGCCGTCCGTTCGCGCCTGGGCGGAGCGCCTCCGCGCGAGCTTCGCGACCGGGCGGCTCGTGATCCGCGAGCACCCGTTCTTCACCGGGCCGGGCGCGCTGTGGGAGATGCCGGCGGAGCTCGAAGCGGCGTTCACGGGCGCTCGCCTCGTGATCGTGAAAGGCGACGCCAACTACCGGCGCGCCGTGGGCGACGCCGTCTGGCCGATCGAGACACCGTTCGGCGACGTGACGAGCTACTTCCCCGCGCCGCTCTTCGCGCTCCGCACGCTGAAGAGCGATCCGATCGTCGGACTCACGCGCCAACGAGCCGAAAAGCTCGACGCCGACGACCCGACGTGGCGCGTGAACGGTCAGCGCGGCGTCGCGTGTCTCGGCGGAAAGTCCGGGTAGCTTCGTCCTGAAAGCTCCCCAGTCGGGCCGAGCCCGTGTAGCCTCTGCCGCATGGCCGAGCTCATCGTCGGGTTACCGCTCGGGTTCTTGCTGTGGTTCTTCGTGCGCTACGGCGTGCTCGGCTTCTACACCGTAGGGCCGAACGAGCGCGCGGTGCTGACCACGTTCGGGCGCGCTCAGCGGCTCAACGCGAGCACGCTCGAGCATCCCATGGCGCAGGCCCTCCGCCCTGACGAGCGCGAGCGCTACGCGTACCCGCAGGTCCAGGTGATAGGTCCAGGTTTTTACTGGAAGCTCCCGTGGCAGCGCGTGCACAAGGTCTCGATCGCTACCGTCACCGTGTCGATCGGTTACGATCCCGAGGACGCGAGCGCGAACCAGGGTGGGCGTATCCTCGAGGCCGTTACCAAGGATCAGCTGAACACCGGGCTCTCCGGTCAAATCCGCTTCTCGGTCTCGGAGAAGAACCTCTACGCGTACATCTTCGGCGTGAAGAACCCGGTCGCTCACGTGATGGGCTACTTCATCTCGGTCCTCCGCGACCGCATCTGCCGCTTCGAGGCCCCACAGGCCTCCCCCGAAACGCTGCCCATCCCACAAAATACGGGCGGCGACGACCCGAGCGGCATGGTGCAGGGCATCTCCATCAACGATCTCCGGAAGAACCTGCGGGATCTGAACGAGCGCATGGATCACGACTGCGCTTCGACCGTCGCGCGCTACGGCATCGATCTCGACGCGGCGCTCATCACGGGCATCGACGCGCCGCCCGAGGTCGACTCCGCGCTCGCCGCCATCAACACGGCGCACAACCACGTCGCGAGCGAAATCAGCCTCGCTCAGGCGGCGGCCGACCAGAAGATCGTGCAGTCGCGCCGCGCCGTCGAGATCGAGACCCTGAACGCGCAGGCCGAAGTGGAGCCGCTCGTGATGCTCGCCGAGCAGCTCCGCCAGCTCTCGTCGAGCGGGCCCGGGTCGCTCGACGCCTACGTCCGTAACGCGAAGCTCGGCCTCTATCGGCGGGCACGTCAGGTGGTGCTCACCGCCAAGCCGGGAGCGGCACGATGACGTTCCTCGCCGCCGTCGGGTTCTCGTTCCTCGCCTGCTTCTTCGCGGTGCCGTTCGCCCTGTTCTGGGCGCGCGCCTTCGGGCTCTACGTGACGGTGCGCGAGCGCGAATGCCTGGTTTTCGAGCTGTTCGGCA
>DASUGE010000178.1:0-6444 GCA_036274215.1 Polyangiaceae bacterium
GTGAGCGAGGACGGCACGACGTTCGATCAGAACGCGGTGGTCAAGGCGCGCGCGGTCTGTCAGGCGACGGGCCTCTACGCGCTCGCCGACGACAGCGGGCTCGAGGTGGACGGACTCGACGGCCGGCCGGGGGTACGCTCCGCGCGTTTCGCGCACGAACGCGCGACCGACGCCGAAAACAACGCCACGCTCTTGCGCGAGCTCGAAGACGTCGTCGACGAGGGCCGGCACGCCAAGTTTCGCTGCGTGCTCGCGCTCGCGAGCCCTTGGGCTCCGGACGCCGTCGAGACCGTCGAAGGCAGCTGCGAGGGTGTCATCGCGCGCACGCCGCGCGGCAGCGGCGGCTTCGGCTACGACCCGCTCTTCATCGTGCCCGAGCTCGGCGACCGCGCCATGGCCGAGCTCAGCGAAGACGAAAAGAACGCCGTGAGCCACCGCGCCCGCGCCGTCCGCGCCCTGCGCCCCGTGCTCCACCGCATCCTCGAAGAGCGCCTGCGCGAGGTCGAGAAGGCCCTCGGCTAGCTGACTCGAAGTGCAGCGCGTGCGGGGGAAAGCGATGAAGTTGCCCCCCGCGGGGTAAGGCGCCGCACGGCCTGCGTGCTCGGCCTTCGGCCTGTGCGCGCAGGTGCCCGCCAAGCGCGGGCGACGCCCGCGCGGGGGCACGACGGCATTGCGCGGCGACGGGCCGAGAGGCGGAGACGGGCCGAGTGGTCATGCGGCGATGGGGCGGCGACGTGCGAATTGTTCGCGCGGACGATGGACCGGCGACGTGCGAATGTTCGCGCGGGGCGATGGACCGGACGCGCGGAGTCCTTGCGCGCGCGATGGAGCGGAGACGTGTTGGAGTGGGTGGCGACTCGCGCGGGGCGACGTAACGGAGATATCGACGGCGTGGGTGCGAGGGCGTGGCGAGCCACGCCGCGAGCACGTCGTGATGACGGATGAGATGGTGGAGCGGCGTGGTGCTCGGCATCGGGGCTACGGGCGCGTGTAAACGGTAGCGTCGCGCATCGTTAATGATCGCCCCGCTGCCCGAGCGGGGGTTCTTGCGTTACTGGCTGGCGGTGCTGCCGACCGGTAACCAAAACCGTCACCGAGGAGCGAGCTCGCGGAGCGCTTGGCGGATGACCTGTTCGAGCGGTGAAACGGAAGTCGGTATCCGCGCGAGCGCGCGCTTCGCCTCCCCCTCCCGAAAACCCATCGCAGTGAGGGCTTGAAAGGCTTTCGCCCTCGCATCGGCGACGGCCGAACCGACGGCGCCCCCGTAAGGAGTGCCATCGGCGTGGGCGAACGATGGGGACGAAGCCGAGCCCGTGATGAGGAGTGTGCCAGCGTGCACGGCGCGGTGGTGGGCTGCGCAAAGGGTGATCAGATTCTCGAGCTCGTGCTTGCCGTCTTCCGACCGAAGCTCGATGTGGTGCGCGTCCGTGAAGACCGCGTGCCGGCAGCCTGGAACACGACATTTCCCGCCGTCACGGCGAGAGACCGCGCGGCGGATCGCCGGCGGGATGCTCTGGGTGGCGCGGACTGGCGCAGCGCACACGTGTGCGCGAGCGTCTGCGTCCCCGATGCGCTGCCCGTCGCACTCCGCCATCTCGACGACCTCTGGACCGACTTCGACGAGCTCACCGCGGCCCTGCTGCGTTGCCCGCCGGCAGCTCTCGCAAACCGTGACCGCGATTTGGTAGCTCGCGCGGCCCGCGTCCTTCGGACCCTCGAGCGCCTCACGGCAGAGCAGTAGGAAGGCGGCGTCGTCATCGAGAGCTTCGCCCGCGTCGCGGCGGATTTTCGCCATCGCTTCGCGATAGGTCGCGAAAACCTCGCCTGAGAGCTCCAGCTGGAGCACGTGCCGCTCGAGCGCCGTGTCGGGAACGTCGTCCGGCAGGCTTCCAGGACGATGGCCGCGGACGAGTTGTTCGACTTCACGCACCGTCTTTCCCTGGGCCGCTTCGAGCCATTCGGTCTCGGTGGCAGGTGTCGCAACGCGAGTTAGCTCACGCGCGAGTGAGAAACTGACGGCGCCCGTTTCCAGACTGCGCGCGATTTGGGGCAATTCCTCGAGCGCAACGGCGGCGCGGAGCTTTTCCTGAGTGAGGCGGTGGCCGTAGCCGAAGAGGCGCTCGGTGTATTCGCTGAACGAGGCGTAACCGAAGCGAAGATGAACTCCGGCGCGGTGAGCTCGGAGCAGCCAGCGCCCTTCCTCGAAATCGAGCCCCGCTCGCTTGGTCGCAAGACGGACGAGCGCTTCGTGTGCTTGACGCCACGACGCACCTTCGAGCTCCAACACGATTGCAGGTGCCATGGTGGAACCTCCTGACCTCTCCCCTTAGTCTCCTCTCTAACACGCAGTTTCTTGGCCTCGCCCGTGCCCGGCTGACGTTGTTCCGCGCACGAAATGACGACGAAGTCGACTGACCCCACGAAGCGAGCGCCTGCTCGAGGCGGACACGACCACGCGGCATTCACAACGCAACTCTCGTCGCGTGACGCTCGGCGCAACGGATCCTGTCAACAACAATCGCTACAAAATTTCAGCGAAGCTCAGACTTCCGGCTCTTTGCCAATGCTCCGCCACTCCGTCAATCAGCACCGCCACCCCGTCGCTTGGGCATGGGGTGGCATTGACGATGCGAGCATCGTCGCCCCCTACGGGCCCATACCCCCGATGCGGAGCACCACTCCGCTCGATAGGCGCATCCGTCGTCGCAGCGGTTATCGCCGTGTGGCGCGCCACGACTTCGTGTCCACACCGTTCGACACTGCCGCAAGGTGCCCGCACGAACTTCCGCGCCCGTGTCCGCCCCATGCCGTCGTGCCCCCGCGCGGGCTTCGCCCGCGCTTGGCAGGGCACCCGCGCCCACAGACCGAAGGTCGAGGACGCGGGCCGTACGTCGCCGCAACCTCGCGGGGGGCATCTACGCATTGTCTCGGGCGACGTGACGGGATCGCCCGCCGCTGTTCTTGTCGGTCTGGACCCGGCAGCGGCTAACTACTCCGCGCCGAACAAGTCGACGCTGCCGCCGACGCCGACGGTCACCCAGCCGTGGCTTCCCGGCGTGTCGTAGCCTTTGATCAAATCGACGCTGCCGCCGCTGCCGAACACGTATTGAACGCGATCGAAGGAGCCGACGCCGATCGCGACGATGGGTGCGAGCGAAAAGAGCGGGCTCAGGCGTAGATCGAGGCCGACTCCGATGCGACCTTCGAGGATGCCGCCCGTCATCTCGACCTGATCTCCGCCTTCGTACCGCGCGCGCGCCTGCCGGTAGCCGAGCGACAGCTCGGTCAGTACGCCGATGCGATCGGCGTCCGACGTTGCGCGTAATCCGAGCGCGAAGTAGTCAGAGTCGCCGCCGCTCGGGTTGCCGTAGAGGTTGCTGCTTCCGGAGGTGAGGAACGCGCGCTCCCACACGCCGAAGATGTTGTAGTTGCGCGCGAGGCGCACGCCTGCGTCGAGCTCGAGCGCAGGGCCGCTGTGGACGAAGTCGGTCCACGGAACGGAGTGGAGATAGACGACGCCCGAGTACGGATCCGGGCTGCCGGCGGCGTAGGCGCTGCCGAACGGAAAGAACCAACCGACGCGTGCCCCGAGCCAAAGGGCGTTGCGCGGCGCGACGTGCCTCGGGGTCGGCGGCGGAGGGGGCGGAGGCGGCTCGTAGACGCCGCCGGGTGGCGGGGGCTCGTAGACGCGGGGCTGTCCGGGCGCGGGCGGGACTTGCTCGACGTAGTAGCCGGGGGGATTCGCGGGGGGTGGCGGAGCGGGGGCGGGCGCGGGCTCGGCGTTGAAAACGGGGAGTTGGGACGAGGCTGCGGGAGGGGGAGGGCTAGGGGCAGAGGGAGGAGGGGGTGGGGCCGGAGCGGGAGGGGGCGGGGCCGGAGCGGGAGCGCGTGGAGCGGGAGCGGGCTGGGCGGTCGCGATCGCTGGGAAAAGAAGAGCGATCGACGCGGAGAGCGACCGGAGCCGGGCACGCATCCGGCAAACGATAGTGCCACCCCAGGGGACGTGCTAGGTGGCGCCGCGCTCCTCGTGGGAATCGGTGAAGCAAGACTGGAAAGGCATCGGCCGTTACGGCACCGTCGGGCTCGAGCTCGTGCTGAGCGTGCTCGTCGGGCTCTTCGGCGGACAATTCTTGGATAGGCGCTTCCATACCGCGCCCTGGTTGATGCTCATCGGGCTCGGCTACGGCGTTGCAGCCGGCGTGCGCGGGCTCTACAGAGCGGCCGAGCGCGCCACGCGTGAGGCGGAAGAGCTCGACCGGCGCGAGCGCGAACGACGCAAGAAATTTCGAGAGCACGATGATTGAGTCTGGAGAAAAAGACCACGCCGTACTGGGCCTCGTGCGGCCGGTGCTCGCCGTCGGCCTCGTGCTCACCGTGCTCGCGCCGTTCGTCGTCGCACACGAGCACGCGCACCGCAGCGTCGCGATCGGCGCCGTGCTCGCCGCCGGCAACCTCGCGGCGATCGCCCTCGTCGTCCGCGGTGTCATGCGCGGTGCCCTGCTCTCGTGGGGCTCGCTCGCGAGCGTGAAGTTCATGCTCCTGCTCGGTGCCGTCTGGCTCGTGCTCAAGAATCAATGGGCGGGCCCCGTCCCGCTCGCGCTCGGCTACGCAGCGCTGCCGCTCGGCATCGTCATCGGCCAGCTTTTCCGCCCCACTCCCGTCCGACAAGGATGAACGCATGCCCGAACACGCCAGTTTCCTGACGCTGATCCTCGCCCACTTCAAGGACACCCTCGAGCACAACACCTCGCTGCTCGGCTCGAGCGTCGTCGGTAACGTGAAGCCCACCTGGCAGAGCTTCGAACCGCTCGCGGCATCGCTCTTCGTCGTCCTGGTCGTGCTCGCGCTCGCGTTCACGGCGCGCGCCAAGCTCGCCGACGCGGACGAGGCGGTGATTCCCGACGATACGCTGACGCTGCGCACCTTCGTCGAAGCGTTCTTGAGCTTCTTCTACGATCTCGCGAAGAGCGCGATGGATGCGGAGCGTGCCAAGCGCTACTTCCCGCTCATCGCGACGGCGGCGACGTTCGTCTTCTTCTCGAACGTGATGGCGCTGATTCCGGGCATGCCCGTCGCCACCAGCAACCTGAACGTCACGCTCGGCTGCGCCATCGTCGTGTTCCTCTGGTTCAACGCCTACGGCCTGCTCACCAACGGCTGGAGCTACGTGGCGCACCTCGCCGGGCCCAAGTGGTGGCTCGCCCCCCTGATCTTCCCCATCGAGGTCATCTCCCTCTGTGTCCGCCCGGTCACCCTCGGCGTCCGCCTGATGATCAACATGGCCGTCGATCATCTCATTTTGGGCCTCTTCACGGGCCTCGTCGCGATCGCCGTTCCCATCCCGCTGATGCTCCTCGGCATCCTGGTGGTGGTCGTGCAAACCATGGTTTTCACTCTGCTCACGTGCGTCTACATCGGCCTCGCGACCGAGGACGCGCACGAGGAAGCCCACCACTGATCCCGAGCCGGGACTCCGGCTCTCTGACCAAAGGCGCCGAAGGGCTGGCGATCCGAGCGAAAACGCACTAAAGCCGTCGCGAAATTGCCTCGGGAAAAAAGCCCGGACCGAAAGACAAGGAGACCCTGACGATGTTCAAGAAGAACCTGCCGTTTGCTGCCGCTGCGTTTACGACGCTCCTCACTTCGAGCGCCTTCGCGCAAGAGGCCGCTGCCGGCGGCGCCGCTGCTCCCGGTGGCTCCGCAGCCGCTGCGGTCGGCGCGGGAATTGCGGTCGGACTCGCCGTGCTCGGTGGCGGGCTCGGTCAGGGTCGCGCCGCTGCTGCAGCGCTCGAAGGCATCAGCCGTAACCCCGGCGCGGCGTCGCGCATCCAGACGCCGATGATTCTCGGCCTTGCGCTCATCGAGTCGCTCGTTCTGTTCGCGTTCTTCATCGCGTTCTTGCTTCAGGGCAAGGTCTGATTCCGTCGTGCGGCACCCGTTAGGTCTGCGTCGCTATTCGACGCGGACCAGGGTGCCGAGCTCGTGGTCGGTGGGAAGCACCGCCGACCACCCGACGGGTAGCCTCGGGCTCGACCATTCGAAGAGACGCTCGGCATCGCCGGGCGTCAGGTTGATGCAGCCGTGGCTCTGCACGCGCCCGAAGGCGCGGTGCCAGAATGCGCCGTGCAAGCCGTAGCCGTGGTCGAAGTACATGACCCACGGCACGGCTTGAATGACGTAGTTACGCTCGGCCTCGAGGTTCTCGAGGTTGTCCATGTCGCTCGTCTTGAGCTTGATCCAGACGCGATGCAGGCCCTTTGGCGTCGCGAGCTCCGTGCCGACTGGGCCGCGCCCGGTCGAGACCGGTAGCGCGAAAATCGCGTGATCGCCCCGGTAGGCGACGAGCACCTGGCGCGTGAGGTCCACGTCGATCCAGCGCTCGTCGGGGCGGGTCTCCAGAGGGCGCGGCCGCAGTGCCGGACCCGTCGTGTCGCGCGCGCGAAG
>DASUGE010000179.1:0-4346 GCA_036274215.1 Polyangiaceae bacterium
CCAAACGGCGCCCGCACCGGACGCCGCGAGCACGGGAAGCAAGATGCGCAGCAGCGAATCGATGCTGTCACCCACCGGTTGGCACCCCGCGAGCTCGACCATCGCGAAGACGAGCACCCAGCTCGTGACGCGGTAGAAGACGCCGAGCGCGAAGAGCGCGCACGACACGACGCCGAGCGCCCAGAGCAGCGTACCGGTGCTCGCCGACGCGCCGAGCCAGCGCACGACGAGCGGCGCGGGATGAGCAACCTGACCGTACCCGCTCCCGACGGGCGGCGGCGCCCAAACGAGCGGGATCACGTCGTAGAGCGCCGCCTGGACGAGGTCGGCAAAGAGCGCCGTCCCGACCAAGATCCGCACGAGCGCGAGGGTATGCGGCGCCTCGCGGCGATCCCAGAAGGCGACCCAGCGCTCGATCATCGCTCGAGCTCCGCGCGCCGGACGGAGCGCTCGTAGGTGAAACGCCCGGTCGGCGCGTAGCCCCGCCCCCCGGACAAGATCTCCACCTCCTCCAGTCGCACGCGGACTTCCTGGAAACGGCGGCGCTCGCGAAAGATGCGCCGCGCGAGCGCGCTCGCAAAGTCCGGATAGGCTTCGGAGATCCACGAGTGGTGCGGGTTGTAGATGTTGAGGAGCCGGCGGTATTCGAGCGCGCCCGCGAGGTAACGGTGCTCGGGATCGTGCGGCCGGTAGAGGAGCGTGAAGCGGCCCCCGCCGCGCCCCCGTGCCTCGAGCCAGACGCGGTACCGGATGCCGCCGGTGCCCGCGAAGAGCGGCCAATCCTGGGAATAGATGCCGAGGAGCCCCGCGACCGGCGCGAACGGAGCGAGGATTTTTTGCTGAAGTGGCGGCAGCTTCAACGCCAGCTCGGCGAGCGGTTTCGGCCACGGCGCGACGAGCTTCGCGATGCGATTCGGTAAGCCCGCGACGAAGCCGAGCGCCAAGACGAGCGTGATGCCGAAAGCACGCACCGTGCGCCAGTCAGCGCGCATCGGGCGACCGTATCACTTCGGCGCGGCGGGGGGCGCGGGCGGCGCTGCGGGAGTCGCAGGCGCGGGCGCGGGGTCTTGAGCTGGCGCCGAGCCCGTGCTCGCGGGCGGAGCGGCTGCGGCCGGGCGCGTCGCGCGCGCTTGAGAGAACGCGGTCGCCATCTGGTACGCCGTCGTGATCGAGGGGCCAGCGATGGTCACGACGGGATGGCGTGGCGCGACGGCGCGGAGCTTCTCGAGCTCGGCGTGGATCGCTTCGATGCCTTCTTCCGTCAGCACGAGCTTGGCCTGCGCGCGGACCTGCTTCGCGTTGAGCTCGAGGGACTTACGCAGAAAGTCGCTCGCTTCCTTCTTGATGGCGTAGCGCAAGAGCGCCTCGAGGCCGCGCAGGTACTGGAGGCCGGAGTCCGTCGCCTCGGTGTCTTTCAGCCACTGCATCGAGGTGTCGAAGTGCTGCCAATCGGCCGTGAGGAGGTAGTAGAACGCCGCAACGCGGTAGGTGCGCGGATCGGAAGGGAATTGGCGCAGCTCCTCGTGCACGAGGGCGCCGCCCGCAGCGAGGTGATCCTTCGCGAGCACCTCGAGGGCGGCTCGAGCCTTGACGTCGAACGCGACGGCCTGCTCCGCGCGCTCGAGCTCCTTCTTGTCCTGGTCGGTGAAGTCGCGACCGGCGTCGCGCTCCTGCGTGAGCCGCTGGACTTCGACGGCGTCGCGCTTGCGCAGCTCTTCCACGATGAGCGCCACCGTGTTGAACGAGTCGCTCCAGCAGAGCTCGAGGGTCGCGTTCAGGCTCATCGCGTCGATACCGGGCTTGCCGGCGACCAGGCGGTTCGCCGCATCGAACCGGTTGATATCGTCCGCCGTGAGGATGTCGAGCAGCTGCTCCACGCTCGTGACGGGCGTCTCATCCGGCGTCACCCCGCGCTCCTTCTGCACTTCCGCGATGAACTCGCGCGCTTCGGCCGGGGTCATGCTCGGGCTCTCGGCGGACGCCGCCTGGGGCGTGCTCCCTCCGCAAGCCGGAACGAGACCGATGAACGAGCCGACGAGCAGAACCTCGAAGAAACGACGCATGGCGGCCGGAACGCTAGTGCGGCATCTCATCAGTGACAACGTATTGGTGCGGCGGGCCGCACGCCAGTGCCCGGCCCTGTGCCTACCCGACGCTCATCGCGCCGAGATCGCCCGGCGTCTCTTCCGGCCGGGGGATCCAGCTCTCGTCCGGAACGGGTGGCGGCAGAACGACCGGCTTTCCGTCGAAGGTCACGCGGCGGCCCGGCCAGACGAACGTCTTCACGAGGTAGACGAACAGCGACTTCTGCTCGAGCTCCGGAGCGATGAACGGCGAGTAAAGCCGCGCGTGCTCCGCGGGGAGCAGGCTCCAATGGAGCCCCGGCCGGTCGTGATGCAAGCCGTGGTAGCCGTTGTTGAACGTCCACCAGTTCACGAGCTTGCTGACGAAGTTCCGCGAGTGGTTGTAGGGGTGCTCGATGTCGCAGCCGTCGTGCTGCAAGTAGTTCATGCTGATGATGCCCCAGGCCGCGTACAGGTGGGGCACGAGCCAGTAGACGAGGCCCTTCCGCCAATCGAGCACGAAGAGAGCGATCGTGACGAGCCACACGGCGGCGTTCTCGATCCGGTACTGGCGGAACCAAGCTCGGTGGCTGCCGCGCATGGCCTTCGCGTACAGGACGTCGTTCTTCGCGATCGCGATGCCGACGACGATCACGAATTCGAGGATATTGAGCAGGTTCGAGCGGTGGCGCACCTTGGTCGTGCGCATCACGTCCTTCGGCGACTGCACGTGCTTGTGGTGGCTCAGGTTGTGGCCCGAAACGAAGGCGCTCACGGCGGAGCCGTAGGAGAGCGACAAAACTACCTGCACGATCCGGTTCGCCGACTTGTCGTGAAACATCGGCGAGTGAATCGCGTTGTGCGTGATCACCGCGCACAGGAACGACATCACGCACGTGCCCGCGACCAGCGGCAGCGCAAGCCAGAGCGCCTTCGGAGCCAGGACCCACTGGCTCACGACGAGCGCGAAGTACGCGGCGATGAACGCCAGCGAGCGCAGATCCGCGCCGTAGCGCAGTCTCATGGCGCTCGACGACTCCCGAGAAAATGGATTGCTTGCACCAATCCGCCCCGCACGAAAAACCATTGCGCGGAGGGAGGCAAGATGAAATCGCACCGCCCGCGCGAGAGCCGACCTGCCGGCACTAACACCGCAATTTCTGCACGAATGCGGCCCGGCGGCGCGCATTTCTTGAGGAGAAGGGCCACCCGACGGCGACCACTCGACAAACGCGGGGACGGGTCTTAGTGCGCGAAGGCCGTGTGATAGAGCGGCAACGCTTCGGGGGCCGGAAAGAGCGCGACGCGGAGCTCGCTGTCAAGGTCCCTGCTCGTGACGATGCGATCCGGTGTCACCGGATCTCCGGTTCCCGCGCTCTCCGTGAGCTGCTGCGGGCTCAGCCGCCCGAGCTGGTCGATCGCATGGCTGATCCAGAGTCCGCCTCCGTCGTCGAACGCCCCGCGGTCGAGCAGTGCCAGCACGCCGACGACGAAGCTCACCTTCGAGGTCACGGTTTGCTCCCCGCTGCCGTCGAGATCCGCCGCGGCGACCTCGAAAATGGTGTTGCTCCCGAAATCGAAGCCCCACAGGTTCCCGTGTGCGTCGAAGGCGAGCCCCGTCGCGCCGAGGTCGCGGCTGTGCATCGTATCCCGCGGGGTAAGCGTCAGATCCGCCGTTTCCGCGGTCGACGCGCTCAGCCGGTGCGCGTCGTAGCGGAGGATCCTGGCGCCCGTCGCAACCCAGAGGTTGCCGCCGGTGTCGAACGCGAGGTCGGCGCTGTCGTCGATGCCGGAGATGACGGTGGACGCCGCCGCCTCGCCCGAGTGCGCGAGGCTCGACGACGGAAGCTCGAGGACGTTGCCGCCGCACGCGCCGAGCCAGAGGTTGCCCTTCTGGTCGAACGCCATCGCCTTGAGCGCCGGCAGACACTGGATCTCCGGCACGTCGAGCTCGCGATCGAAATCGTTCATGCCGGACGTGGCGAGGTTCTCCGCCGGCACGCGCACCAGCATCTTCTCGGCGAGGGTCGCGCCGAGCGACCACAGGTTGCCGTTGCGATCGAAGGCCACGTCCTTACCGATGGGAGCGCTCCCGAAGACGTCCGCGCGCACGTCGCCGGGCGCGGCGAGCGACGCGGAATCGAAGCCGAGCAGGTTGCTGGTCCAGAGTCGGTTCGAGCTCGGGATCGCCGCGTAGCTCACGGTCACCGTGTGGCTGTCCCCGTTCTCGAGGCAGAAGGTGGCGCTCGTGACGACCGGGTCGAACACGGTGCGCACGATGGG
>DASUGE010000180.1:0-3499 GCA_036274215.1 Polyangiaceae bacterium
TGATCCGGGCGGGGGAGATCTACCAAGTGAACCTCGCGCGGCGGTTCGAGCTCGAGGTCACGGGCGCACCCCACGACGTCCTCGCGGCCCTCGTGCGTCCTGAGCCGCCGCCCCACGCGCTGTCCGTCGAGTGGCCCGAGCTCGGCGTCGCGATGGCGTCCCCCGAGCTCTTCCTCCGCCTCGAGCCGGGCGGTCGCGCGTTCACACGTCCCATCAAGGGCACCCGCCCCCGCGCCCGCGATCCGGAGCAAGACCGCGAGCTTGCTCGAGGTCTCGACGTCGACCCGAAGGAGCGCGCCGAGCTCGCGATGGTCATCGACGTCGAGCGCAACGACCTCGGCCGGCTCGCGATCCCGGGGAGCGTCCGGCTCTCCGCGCCGCCCGCCGTCGAAACGCACGCGAGCGTCCACCATCGCGCGGCGACGGTGGAGGCCGAGCTCCGGCCCGACGTCACCCGCGAGTCGCTCCTCCTGTCGCTCCTCCCGAGCGGCAGCGTCACCGGCGCCCCAAAAATCCGCGCCATGGAGGTGATCCGCGAGCTCGAGCCCGCCCGGCGCGGCCTCTACACGGGGGCGGCCGGCTTCCTGCGCGAGGATGGCGGTTTCGAGCTCGGCATGGCCATTCGCACCATCACGATGCGTGCCGGCCGGGGCGCCTACTACGCCGGGGGCGGCATCGTCGCGGACAGCGACCCCGAGCGCGAGGTCGAGGAGACCCTCTGGAAGGCCCGGGCGCTCATCGACCTGGTTGGCAACGGCGAAAATTGGGCCTGAGGCTCGCCTCCGGCGTACGCGTCGAGGAGCATGCAGCCGGTCAACGTCCGCAATCTCGACGACATCCAGGAGGAGGACCGCTCAGGGCGCACGTCGCGCTTCGCGGCACTCTTGCTCGCGTCGCTCGCGGGCGCCTCGATCGTTACGGCAGCGGTGGTCATGTCCCGCAAGGGCGGCGCGGTCCAGCAATCCACCCAGGACCCCCTGGCCGCGCTCGTCCAGTCGCAAAAGAACGCGATCCCATCGGCCGACAAGCTCGAGACACGTGAAGTCTCCTTCCCGGGCATCCTCAGCGACGGTGACAAGCCGACCACGGCGCTCGCCGCCGTCCGCGACGAGCACGGCCGCCTGATCGCGCCCCCCGCCGACGCCTCCGCTGCCGCCGCGCTCCCGCCTCCGGCCGCCGATCGCCTCCCGGTCGTGCCGCTCCCCGTCGGCGACATGCTCGGCGCGACGCCCGTCACGACCGACCCCAAGGACGGCCTCACCGCGCTCGCCGCCGACAAGGCCAAGCTCCCCGACGGCGGCGAGCTCGCCCAACCCGGCATGGACGGCGGCTTCCAGCTCCAGGTCGCGAGCTTCAAAGAGCAGGCGGACGCCGACCGCCTCGTCGAAGACCTCCGCCGCCGCGGCCACCGCGCCTACCGCATGGCCGCCAACGTCCCCGAGCGCGGCATCTGGCACCGCGTCCGCATCGGCCCCTTCAAAACCAAATTCGAAGCCGCCAAATACAAAACCCAGCTCGAGCGCACCGAGCGCATCTCCCCCTTCGTCGTCGACCCCGACAAGGTCAAGCAAGCCGCCGAAACGCGCGCCGCCCGCCTCGCCGCCCGCGAGAAGAAAGACCGCTCCCGAGGCACCCGCATCGTCGTGCACGACGAATAGCGCGGTGCACGACGAATAGCGCGGGCTCGTGTTCCACGACGAGTGAGTCGACGAGCGTCCATCGCGGCGCGAATGAGCCGGTTTGTTTGGGCCACCGTGCCGCGACGTGCGTCAAAGGCTGAAAAGCATTGCCGTGCCGCGTACTCGGCGCCGGACACTGCTGCCGACGCGCATCATCCGATCTTCCCCAGGGTGCTTTTCCTTTTCGCGCCCGACGTCTTTCGACAGCACCGTGCTCGGCACCAGGACCGCGGAGAGGCGGCCCTGCGGGCATTGGGCGGCGGGCTTCAGTATGGTCACGACGCGAGCGAACGGCCAGGTCGCGTTCGCATTCAGCGCCGCTGCCGTTTTCGCCCGCCTCGTCAGCGTTCGGCGGGCTTCATCTTTCCGCATCCGCTTTGCCTTCGGCCTTCTTCGCTTCCATGAACGCCCGCCCGAAATCCTCTTCCGCGGCGAGGGCATTGTGTGCCGCGCAGCGCAGCGTGATATTCGACGCAAGGTGTTGCCCGCCCGCAGCAAAGGGGATCACGTGATGAAACTCGAGGCGGTGCGTCTCGGCACAACGCACTCCGCTGGCGCCGACGTAAGTACAGCGGCTGCCGTCGCGCTCGAACACGGCCCGGCGGACGGCTGCGGGGACATGACGCCCGCGCCGGCGCGGCAAATCCCTGTCCACGGCTTGCTCACCCGAGCTCGCGCCCTCACCGCCGCTCATCGAGGCGGCCTCGGGTGGGGCACCGACCTCCGAATCGCTAGAGCTCGAGTCGAGCGGCGCAGGGGCGGTTAACGAACCGACCCTCCGCTCGCGGCGCCGGTCCGTGGTTGCGTATTTCCTCTTCCTGAGGTCGGCGACGAGCGCGCGCATCGCGCGAATTTGAAGCTCTTCGAGCCCGACGTCTGGAACCGTGTGTGAAAGCAGCGCCTTCGCCTCCTCGATGAGGCGCACATATTCCTCGGTCGCGGTGAACTGAACCTTGAGGCGCTCAGGCTCCCGGGGGTCGGCAGCGGGCGCATCCACCCGCGCCAGCGCGGTAGCGGGCACAGGCAGCGGTTGGTCAGAACGGTCAGGCGAGCCCGCGTCCGGATCCTTCGCGCTCTCCACCCAGTCGCGGGGTCGAGCGCCTGCCTCGAGCTCGCGGACGGGGCACGTCGAGGCGATGAACGTTTCCCAACTGGGTTCCGGCGGCACCAGCCGCGCCGGCGCGGGCCCGAGCGGCTCGATGCGAGCGGGCACGGCCGGCAGCGGGTCGAGGACGCGCACGAGCGTCGCAATCTCGCGCTTCGTCCGATGCTTGGCGCGGGCGAGGACTCCGATGATGTTGCCCTCCGTGAGGTGCGGCCCCAGCATGAGCAGTCCCGTCAAGTGAAGCTCACCCGCCGTTAGGGCGTCGAGCAGCATCGGGAAGCGCCGCACGAGCCGAGCGCCGGCAACACGCCGAAAAGCCTCGTCTTCGGATAGGCGTAGCTCGTAGGTGCAATAGGCGAAGAGGCTCGAACAGGCACGCGCGCGATGAATGCCGCGCGCTTCGACCTCGCCGAGATAGGCGAGGAGCTCGGCGAGGAGCTGGTTCGAGCGACCCACGAGACGGCGCGTACCGACGAGGAGCTCTTCGTCGGAGAGACGCTCGAGCGTCTTCTCCGCATGAGATACGGAATGAGCGGTGTTCGTCCGTGCCTGCATGCATCGACGAATACACCTCGATTTTCGAAGCCCATGAAATGCGCGACCGCGAGCGATCGACCACCGAAACGAGACACGCCGCGTCGAAGCGTTGAAGAGCTCGGAGCGCGGCTGCTGGTTGCGGCGCGTGCCACATTTTCGGCAGTTCGCGACCGAGAGC
>DASUGE010000181.1:0-11978 GCA_036274215.1 Polyangiaceae bacterium
GGTACCTCGCGCGAAGGCTCGCGCGGGCCGAGGGCCTCGGGGCCGCGGGTTACCACGAGGCCTTGCACCGTGTCGCCGAGCGCTGCCTCTTCGGGATCGATCGCGATCGGCTCGCGATCGAGACGGCTTGTCACGCGCTCGCGCTCGTCGTCGGCGGCTCGGAGGATCCGCTCGCGTTCTTCGGCGCGCGGCTGAAGGTCGGCGACGCGCTCATCGGTGCTCCCGCGAGCACGGCGATCCCCGACGAGCTCGCGCCGCTGTCGCTCGACTGGCAGGACGCATTTCCCGAGGTGCTCGCGCAGGGCGGCTTCGACGCGTTCGTCGGCAATCCGCCGTGGGTGTCGTATGCCGGCCGCGCCTCGCAGCCGCTCGCCCCGGAGATCCGCCGCGTGTACGACGGTTACGAGGCGTTTCGCGGCTACAAGAACCTGCAAGGGCTGTTCGTCGAGCGCGCCGTCCGCCTGCTCAAGCCCGGGGGAAGGCTCGGTTTCGTGCTGCCGAGCTCGATGTCGGAGCTCGGCGGCTATGCGCCGACGCGCGCGGCTCACGATCGCTACGCGTGCGTCGACCCCGAGCTCTCCGATCTCGGCGCGGAGGCGTTCGAGGGCGTGTTCCAGCCGTGCATGGTGCTCGCGTCGACGCGCCGTGCCGAGCCGCTCGCGCGCGTCGCTCCCGCGGCGTGGCCCATCGAACGTCCCGATCTCGACGCGGGTGCGCTCGCTCTGATCGACAAGCTCACGCGTGACCCGCTGCCGCGGAACCTGTTCGGCGAGCGCGGCCTGCAGTCGACGGGAAAGGATACGCTCCACCTGGCGCGCACGGCGGATCATCGCCACTCGGTGCCCGTGCGCTCGGGCGGCGACATCGAAGCGTTCGCGCTCCGCGCGCCGTCCGCGCACGCCGATCCGAAGTGGTTCGGTGCGCGCCTGCGGCCGCCGGGTGAGTGGCAGTCGGTGCGCTGGGTCGTGCGACAAACGGCGCGCGTGCCCGTCGCGGCGCTCTCCGACGGCATCGCGTTCCGAAACTCACTGCTCGCGGGGTTCGAGGACGGCGAATACCCGGCGCCGTTCCTTGTCGCGTACCTGAACTCGACGCCGATTCGCTGGCTTCACTACGTGCGTCATCGCGACGCACGCCAGGGCATGCCGCAGCTCAAGATCGCGCACCTTCGCACGACGCCCGTGCCGCCCACGCGCGCGCTCGTGTCCGACCTTGCCTCACTCGGCGCACGTCTCTCCGAAAGCGGCTCCGGTGTGCGCGAGCGCGAGCAGCTCGAGCTCGACGCGCTGGTTGAAGCAGCATTCGAGCTTTCCATGGAAGATCGAAAGCGACTCGCGGACTTCCGAGGCGCCGTTGCGGACGCGCGGCCCCGGGCGTAATCTCGTTCTTTCGCCGATGCTTGTCTCGATCGCACGCGTGGGGCTCCGGCGGCATGCCGTGTCCCGAGCCGTGGTGCTCGCCGGTGCGGTCGTCATCGGGCTCGTGGTGCGCCCCGGTGCATCCGTCGGGGAGGGACACGCCCAGGCAGCCATGTCTCCGGCTGCTCCCGGCGGCGTACGCACGGGAGCCGCGCCGAACACCGAGCCGGCGGCGCGCGCTTTGGCCGTCGAAACGAAGGCGCTCGGGCCCGTGGTGCTCGATGCCGTCGATATCCGCCCGGCGCCGAACCCGCTCGCGGGGGCGAGCGCCGCCGACCTCTCCCGCTTCGCGTTGCGTCCACCGGCGTCGCTCGGCACGGTCTGCTTCGGCCGCCCGAACCGCGGCCGACTCTTCAACGGTGTCGAGCTCCGTTCCGAGCCGGGCATTCACGTGATGGTCGCCGACGACAACAGCTACGGCACGGCCGAATCGGTGCGTACCCTGCGCGCTGCCGTCGCCGAGCTGCACGCCGAGTACCCCGGGGCGCCCGACCTCAACGTCGGCGATCTCAGTCGCGCGCGTGGTGGCTACATGCGACCGCACCGCAGTCATCAGCTCGGCGTCGACGCCGATCTCGGCTACTTCTACCGCGGTGAGGGCAAGTGGTACACGAAGGCGCGCGCCGACAACCTCGATCGCGAGCTCACGTGGGCGTTCCTCAAAGCGCTCATCGCGCAAGGCGGTGTCGAGTACGTCTTCATGGATCGCTCGGTACAGTCGCTGCTGCGGAACTACGCCATGGCTCGCGGTGAGGACCCCGCCTGGCTCGACACCCTGTTCGAAAGCCCCGCCCACCGCGACACGTTGATTCGCCATGCGCACGGCCACATCACGCATTTCCACGTCAGGTTCCTCGATCCGGCGGCACAGCGTGTCGGTCGCGTTCTCGAAGGACGGCTACGGCGTCCGGGACGCCGGTGACGCTTGCGTCGCGCGGCGCTTCTCGTCGCGGGCGTCGCGTTCGTTGCGATGCTCGGCTGCGGTGAAGGCGGGGCGTCCGGCACGAAGGGCTCGCCCGGCGGCGGCGCGGGGATGGGCATGGCCGGCAGCAGCGCCAGCACGAGCGGGACGTCCGGCAGCGCTGGGCGCATGAGTGGCGGCGCGAGCGGCTCGAGCCTGGGCGGCGCGAGCGCGGGAAGCGGGGCGGGCGCGGGTGGAGCGAGCGCGGGCTCGAGCCAGGCCGGAGCCGGCTCGTCGTCGGGCGCTGGCACGACGGGCGCGGCAGGCGGCATGGGCGGGACGAGTGCAGGCGGCGCGAGCAGTGGCGGCGCGAGCACCGGCAGCGGTGGCGCGGCCGGTTCCACGTCGGCGGGCGCGGGGTCCGGAATGGCGGGAATGGCCGGCGACAACGGAGGCTCGAGCGGGCCGCTCAACGTGCTCGTGTTCTCCCGCACGCAGGGCTTCCGCCACGATTCGATCCCCGACGGCGTCAGCGCATTCACGAAGCTCGCGACGCAAAACGGCTGGGGGCTGATGGCGACGGAGGATCCGGCCGTTTTCAGCGACGCCAAGCTCGCGTCAGTCAACGTCGTCGTGTTCATGTCGACGACCGGGGACGTGCTCGACGAGGGACAGCAAGCCGCCTTCGAGCGCTTCATCCGCGCCGGTGGCGGCTTCGTCGGCGTGCATTCGGCGACGGACACGGAGTACGACTGGGCTTTCTACGGCGAGCTCGCGGGCGCGTACTTCCGCGAGCACCCCGCCATTCAGGAGGCGACCGTCGTCGTCGAGGACAGCGCGAACCCAATCCTCGCGGGCATTCCGGCGCGCTGGACACGAACCGACGAATGGTACGCGTTCAAGACGAACCCGCGCCCGAACGTGCACGTGCTGATGTCACTCGACGAGTCGAGCTACGAGCCCGGCACTTCGGCGATGGACGGCGACCACCCGATCACGTGGCTGCACGAATACGAAGGCGGGCGCGCGTTTTACACGGCGCTCGGTCACACGGAGGAGAGCTACACGGATCCGCTCTTCGTCGGGATGCTGGAGCGCGCGGTGGAATGGGCGGCGGGGGGCTGACCGGAGTCGGCGCGGCGCTACAAATCGCAGCCGATTCGCTCGTAATCCACCGCGACTTCGTCGATCCACACGTCGTAGTGATCCGGTACCGGATCCTCCTGGTAGAGCCACCAGCCGACCCACATCGAGTCGAACGTCGGGAGCGCCCAGGTGCCGCTGCCGCCGTGCTTGCTGGGGCTCGTGGCGAGCGATGGGTGCTCGACGCCGTCCCACCAGAGCTTGCCCTCGTTGGTGTCGCCCTTCCACATCCATTCGAGGCAGACCCAGCTCTGAACGGGAACGGGCTTGGCTCCGTTGTCCCCGTCGAGGTTGGTCCAGTCGCCCGTGGGGCCGTGATCGGTGCCGACGCCAAACAGGTTCTTGTCGCTCTGCGGGTTGTACTGACCGCCGGTGCGCACCTCGAATTCGTCGCCGTCGGCCTGCGCGCCAGAGACCGTCCAGTGTGCCCAGTCGGGCTCGGTCGGCATGCTGTCGAACCAGACGAACATGCGTGCGTAGTAGGTGTTGTTGGGAGCGGGGAAGACCTTTTTCAGCGTGATGTACTGGAGCGCATTCGACTCGGTGTGAAAGTGGGCCGAGTGGTTGCCGCGCATCGCGCGCGTGTCGTCGATGTCGGGGGCGGCGCCGCGCGGCGTCCAGCTGCCCGTGTCGAGCGAATTGGCCTCGAAATCCTCGCAGAACGCGACGCCGGCCGCGTCGCAGCGCGGGTCGCCGCCGAACGTTGCTGGATCGGTCGAGAACGCGCGTCCGCCGCCGCCGTTGTCGCCGCCGCTCGGCGCGGGCGGCTCGCCGCCATTGCCCGCATCGGTGCCGGTCCCGCCGGTGCCGCCCTTGCCGCTGCTGCCGCCTTTGCCAGCCGCGCCCGCGCCGCTCGAGCTCGAACCGCTCGAACCGCTCGAGCCACCGGTGCCGCCGGTGCCGCCGGTGCCGCCGGTGCCGCCCGTGGCATCCGTGCCGCCGGCGCCACTGCCCGCGGTGCCGGAGCCGGCGGTGCCTTTGCCTGCCGTGGCGCTCGAGCCCGCGCCGCCGCTGCCTGCTTTGCCGCCCGCGTTTGCGCCGCCGGAGCTCGACTGCTGCCCGGCCTGCCCGGCCGATTTGAGCTCCGTCTCGGGCAGCGATTCACAGGAGATGACGACGCAAGTGACACCGAGGGCTGCCACGAGCGCGAGGCGATTGTCGATCAACGTCATTTCGAGACCTCGTTTATGCGAGGAGCTCTTCGTACACGCCGCCCTGCATGGTATCGCCGCCTTCTTTGACGCCGAACCAGTCGGACTCGATGCCCATGGCGTTGAGCAACGTGTTCAAGAGCTTGTTATGAGGGGCTTTCTGGTCATCACCGCTCGAGCCTGAGCCGAGCAGGATCACTTCACTTTGCTTCAGGCTGCCGCCGAGGCTGCCGGCAAAAATGTACGGGAGGTTCATGAAGGTGTGACCCTTCCCGTCAGCGAGCTCGTTGTTGTACATGATGATGGAGTTGTCGAGCACGCTCTTGCCGTCGGCTTCCTTGTAGGAGTCGAGCTTTTGCAGCAAGCGCAGGTAGCGCTTGGCGTGCCATACGTCGATGTCGAAGATCATGTCTTCGTAGCCCGGCACGTCGTCGCAACCGTCGGCCGTGCTGTCGCCGAAGCAATCGTCGCGCACCTTGCCGTGCGAGAGCTTGTGGTGGTTGTACTCGTGCATCATGCCGTCCCACTTGAAGATGGGACCGGCCGCGCCGCGATCGAACTGCAGCGTCGCGACGCGCGTGGCGTCGCAGGCGAGAGCGAGCGCATAGATGTCGACCTGCAGATCGGCGATGATGGGATACGCCGTGGTGCTCGTGAGCGCGCTCCTCATCGCGCCCTCGTAGTCGCTCGCGCGGGTCCCGATGTCGTCGCTCGCGCAGGCGAGGCCGGTCGTGCCGGTCATCGTGTTCTCGAGCTCGCGAATGGCCGTAAAATGCGCGTCGAGCTTGTCTTTGTCGTCCTTGCTGAGCGGCCCCCGTTTGAGCGCGGCGAATTGCTCGCCCACGAGATCGAGCACGCTCTGGCGCCGGCGCAGGATTCGGTCCTGCGCGTCCGAGCCGCCGCCGGTCGTGCCGCCGAGCCCCATGAAGTCCGAGTACGCGTTCCACGGATTGTTGATGCCGGCGATCGCCATGCCTGGGCCGCTGTAGGCGCAGTATGCGAGCCCGTCGCCCGAGTTGCCGCCGACCTGGAGGTTCAGCGCGGGGCGCCCGTTCGGATTCACCTGCCCTGCGAGCACGTAGTCGAGCGAGGGACCTTGCGCGAAGCCGTCGTCGTCGGCGAACTGCGCCGTGAGCTTGTGCGCCATGCCCTTGTGGTGGTCGTCGCCGCCGCCGCCGTCACGATCGAAGCCGCGCGGCGTCATGTGTACGCCCGTCGGAAACAAGAGCTTCGAGCGGAGCGGCGTGAGCACCTCGTTCGCCGTGCCCACGAGGTGCGAATCGGCGAGCGCTCCCGACTTCACCGTCGGGAACCATTTGTCCATGTTGACGCCGTTGCAGCACAAAAATGAGCCAAAGCGCTTGATGGCCGTGCTCTGGCCGCGCGCCACTTTGGGAGCGAGTGCTTCGAGGAACGGCAGGCCCACCATCACGCCGCCCATGCCCGCAAGGAAGCGGCGACGGCTCGGGAGTCGGACGCGGTTCATGGTGCCACCTCGTTCGCGGTGCGCGTCAGGAAGGCGTCGGTTTGCGTGATCGCTTTCATGAGGGCGCGCGCGCTCTGCGGGTTCGCGGCGAGCGACGTCTCCGCTTGGCCGTCGAGCGTCGAGAACTTGCGGCCGTACGCGAACTCGAGCCACTTGCTCGCGTAGCAGCTGCGAGCCGCCTGGCTGCCCGCGACCGCCTGCACGAGCTCGAAGGCGTCCTTGAACGCGATCTCGGTGCCGTCGAGCTCGATGCTGCCCGTCGTGTCGAGCGGCTCGCCGTCCTCGTCTTTTCGCGCCTGCCCCACGGCGTCGAAGCCCTCGAACGCGAAGCCCGGCGGATTGATCAAGCTGTGGCAGCCCTTGCACGCGTCTTGGCCCGTCAACAGGGCCACCTCGCCCCGCGTGGTTTTCGGCGGATTGTCCGTTTTGGGCGGCGGCGTTTGCGACGCGCCCGCGGGTGGATCCCCGATGTCCGCGTTGCAGAGCAGGTTCCGGAGCACGAAGAGCCCGCGGTGGATCGGATCCGTCTTCATGGCGTAGGCGTTCGACGCCAAGAAGCCGAGCTGCATCAGGATGCCCTGCCGCTCGCCCGCTGCGAAATCGACGCGCTGGAGACCGCTGCCCGAGAGCGTCTTGCCGTAGAGCGGTGCCGTCGCCGAGTCAGCGAAGGCGTACGGCGCCGTGAGCAGCTCGCCGAGGCCGCCGTCGTTCTCGACCACGTCGCCGACGAAGGCGTGCGCGGCGTCGGTGACGCGCGTGACGAGATCGCTCGGCGCTTTCGGGAACGTCTTCGCGTCCGGCGAGATGCGCGCGAAACGGCTGAAAGCCCAGGCTTGGTCGTGGAACGAAACGGCGACGCCCGTCGCGCGCGCGTCGGCGAGGAGCGCGTCGGCGAGAGCGGCAATTTGCTCGGGCGTGTGCAGCGCGCCGTCGCCCGCTCGCTGGAAAAGCTCGTCGCTCGGCATCGTGCCCCACAAGAAATACGAGAGGCGCGAGGCCAAATCGTAGTCGTCGAGCGCGAGCAACCCGGCCGGTTTGTTCGTCGCTTGGACGGCTCCGAGCTCCGTGCGGTAGAGAAACTGCGGCGATTGGAGCATCGCTTCGACGACGAGCGAGACGCCGTCTCTGAAGGCGTCGCCGCTGCCGACCAAATCCGGACCCTGGGCGAAGAGCGCCGTGAAGCGCGAGACGTCGTCGTCCGAGATCGGATGCCGGAAGGCACGCGTGCCGAAGGCGCGGATGAACGTGCTCGGGCAAGCGGCGTCCGCGGTGTTGCACGTGACGATACGTTTGAAGACGGCGTCGTCGCTGACCGCCCGTTGCGCGAGCGCTTCCGCGGCCGTGCGGTATTGCGGACCGAGTCGCGCGTCGACGCGGAAATCGACGCTGGTGTCGAAGCTGGCGCCGTTGAGCGCGTCGGGCGCGAACGCCGCGGTGGAGTCGTCCTCGATGCCGAAGAGGTCGTTGACCGTATTTTGGTATTGGCCGTGCGTGAGCCGCGCGACGCGCGTGAGGGTCGCCACGCCCGTCACGGGGCCGCTCGTCGTGCCGGAAGTCCCACTGCTGCCACCGGTCGACCCGCCGCCCTTGCCGGCGCTGCCGCCCTTGGCGCCACCTGCCCCGTCCGCCGCGCCCGTCCCACCGGTCGCAGCGCTGCCCGGCGGAACCTCGGCCCCGTTGTCCGTGATCGTTCCGCTGCACCCGAGCGCGGCGAGAGCGAAGAGCGACAGCACTCGGGGGAACGCCACGATCAGGGACGTACCAGAACCCCGCCCGAACGGCTCACGCTCACCCATGAGCGCTCCAGTATATCTCAAAAGATCCAACCCGCAGTCGCCGCCCACGCTCGCCACTCACTCTCCCCCCCGCTCTAGCCCTCGCCCTACCTCTTGCCCGCTAAAGCGGGGGTGGGGTGATGTCGGTAAAGCGGAGGGGGCGCTCCGTGTCGCCGGTGCCGAGCTGGCCATGCTCGTTACCACCCGTGCACGCGAGGCCGCCGCTGCGCGTGAGCGCGCACGTCATGAACCACGAGACGTCGACGTCCGTGATGCCGGTCGCGACGAGCGTCGGCTGCTTGCGGATCGTGGTGTCACCCGTGCCGAGCTGCCCTTCGGCGTTGCGACCCCAGCACCAGAGCTCCTCGGCGCGATTGACGGCGCAGCTGTGGAAGACACGCGTCGAGATCGCGAGCCAATCCGTCGCCGTGCCGAGCCGCGTCGGTGTCGAAAGCTCGTCGGCGTCGATGCCCAGCGGGAATCCGCCGTCGGCGTTGCTCCCGACGTTCGTGCCCCACACCCAGAGCGAGTGGTCCTGCTTGAGCGCGACGGCTGCTTGTTGGCCCGAATCGACGCGCAGCCAGTCCGTGTCCGTTCCGACCTGGATGGGATGCCGGACTTGGCCTTCGGTGCTGGGGCCGAGCTGGTGCTGCGTGTTGCGACCCCAGCACCAGAGCGAGCCGTCGAAGCGGATGCCGCAGGTGTGCCCGTCCCCGGCGTCGACGACGCTCCAGTCGGTGCCCGGCACCTGCACGGGCTCGAGCGCGTCACGCGCCGTGTCGTCGTCGTTCGGCGGCACGCGGTCGTCCTGACCGAGCTCGCCCTCCTGATTGCGCCCCCAGCAGTAGAGCGACGCGTCGGCGAGCACCGCGCACACGTGCCCGAAGTCGGTGGTGATGCTGCGCGCCGCGACGGGCAGCGGGACGCGCACCGGCGAGTGCCGCTCCGCGCGGTCACCTTGTCCGAGCTGTCCGCGTGAGTTCGCTCCCCAGCAGTACGCGGCGCCGACCTCGTCGAGCGCGCAGGTGAAATCCTCGTCGTCGCTGCCGCCGCTCGCGACGCTGACGAACTGGATGTCACCCGGCACGGCGGTGGGCTCGTGGCGCTCGACCGTGTCGCCTTGTCCGAGCTCGCCCGAGGCGTTGCTGCCCCACGTGTAGAGCCGATTCGCCGACAGCGCCGCGCTGTGGTCCACGCCGACGCTGACCATCGAGAGCACCGCGCTTGGTGCGGGCCTACCCGCCGAGCCCCCGACCGCTCCGGCGCCCGCGGTTGCTCCCGCTCCGCCCGAGCCGCCGGCGCCGCCCGAGCCTCCGTCGCTCTCGACGCCCTCGTTCGCCTCGGGTCGCAAGACTTCGCCGCGCTCGACGCAGCCGAGCGCGAGGAGGAGCCACAGGCAAGACGAACGGCGTTGCATCATAGCTCCACGGTGAAGCCTAGCTGCGCGTAGAACTCCGCGCCCGAGACGCCCGAAACCACCTGACCCGCGTCCGTCGCCTCGAGCGCGCGGAACGGAGCGCCCGCGCCGAACCCGGCGTCGAGGCTCACGGGCCCGGCGAGCCTGAGCCCGGTGAACGCCCCACCACGCCCGTAGACCGTGAGTCCCGAGAGCTCCTCACCTTGCGCGCCCGGTGCCGCCGTACCGCGGAAGCGCACGACCGCGGCGCGCACGCCGAGCGCGACGCCCACATCGGCGAACGACGTGTGCACGAAGGCAAAGCGCCCGCTCGCCCCGAAGCCGATCGAGCTCGAATGAACGTCGCCGTGCGGGGCGTCGGCGTCGAGGCCCACGCGGCCGCCCGCATCGAGATCGAGCGCGAACCGCTCGCCGAGCGGTAGGATCGTCGCCGCGTCGGCGCCGAGCAGCGTTTGGCCGCCGAGGTAGTGCTCCATCGCGAAACGCACGCCGAGCTTCGACGCGGGGCCGCTCGACGGTAGCTCGCTCTCGACGCCTTTCACGACTTCGGGCGGCGGCGCGGGGCGCGGCGCGCTCGTCGTCTGCTTTCGACTCTTCCGGGCGAGCGCGATCTCCGCCCAGCTCGCCCACACGAGCTCGTCGATGGC
Organism: Polyangiaceae bacterium; assembly: GCA_036274215.1. Taxonomy (GTDB): domain Bacteria; phylum Myxococcota_A; class Polyangia; order Polyangiales; family Polyangiaceae; genus PMG-095. Next base: position 9,939 of record DASUGE010000181.1, read on the forward strand.
GATCGCGATCGCGAACGCGCGCCCGTCGGCGGGCACGGCCGCGAGGTCTATGTCGCGACTCACGCGCTTGGCCGTCACGGCGTCGCGGATCTCGACCGTCAACACGACGCTCTTCTTCTCGAGCGCGGCGATACGCACGGTGGCGAGGGGGGGCTCGCTGTTCGGTCCCGTCTCGTCCGGGCACGCGTCGATACCGCGACTCGTGAGCCCCGCGCGCAGATCGCCGAGCACCCTCGAGGCAAATCCAAGCGGCCAATTGGCTTCGGCGAACGTCAGGCTCACCCACGGGCGCTCGGGTGAGCCGCACGTGGACTGGGCGCGCGCCGGAGCAGTCCAGGCGATGCCGAGCAGGGCGAGCAGTAGGGCTCGGGCGACCGCCTTCACGCCGTCCGGATCTACTCGATTCGAGGACGGGCGACGACTATCGGGCGATCGCCGGACGGCGGACGACTATCGACCGACGACTACCGAGCCTTACATGCCCGCGAGACGGCCGTGGCGTGAACGCCGTTCGGGTAGCTCGACAGGTAGGCGCTTTGGGCGGAACGGCAGCGCTCGACGGCGCCTGCTCGCGCGTACGCTTCGACCAAACGCGCCATCGCGTCCTCGCGGAAGCCGGCACCCGGCGCCATCAGCACGGCCTTGTGGAGCGCTTGGATCGCGCCCTTCACGTCGCCCAGGCGATCCATCTTGAGGCGGCCGAGCTCGAAGGCTGCGAGGCCTGCGCGGCCGTCCGACGGGTGCAACGTGAGCAGCTCTTCGTACGCTCGCGCGGCGCCCGCCACGTCGCCGGCACGACGCGCCGCATTGCCGAGATCGAGCAATTCACGCGCACCCGGTGCGGATTCGTGGCTCGGTTTGGCCGCAGCACCCGGCGATTTCGCGCTTTCGGCGGGTGCGGCCTGGCCCGAACCGCTCGGGTCCACCGCATCACCGCTCGCGACGGCCGCTGCCGTGGGGGCAAGGTTTGCCTCGGGGTGCTGCAGGTCGATCGACCAGCGCTCACCGGCCGCGAGATCGCGGTGCTGGTCTTGCCACGTCACCTCGACGATGCCGCGCTCGACGTCGACGTCGACGCGGTCGCGCGCCGGCGCGAGCTCGACGCCGAACTTCGTGCCCTTCACTCGGACCGTGACGCCGGCCGCCGCTACGGTGAAGCGACGGCCCGGTCGCGGCGTGATGTCGCAATCGACGCGGCCATGCTCGAGGTGCAACGCCATCGTCTGCGGCTCGTTCCCCGTGACGCGCAGCTTGGTGTGCGCCGCGATCTCGAGGCGCGAGCCGTCGTCGAGGCCCATCGCCATCGCGTCGCCGGCCGTCTCGAGCGCCGAATTGGCCAAGGCCGAGCGCGCCGCCTGGCGATCCCACAACGCGCGGCCGCCGAGGCCTGCCGTTACTGCGAGGAGCGCCGCGACGGCGAGCACGCCACGGTAGCGAAAGGTTCGGCGTCCGCCCGGCGCAGCTTCGAGCCGGGTCGATACACCGGACCACACCCGCGCGACGCGTGCCGGCGAGACGTCCACGCGAACGTACTTGGAGGGCGGGGTGCTGGCGGGCTCGCTCACGTCACACCTGCCCGCGCTTGGTGGTGGCCCGACCGAGCCGCGCTTCTGCCGAGGCGAGCCGCCGCTTCACCGTCGCGAGGCTGAGCTTCATCTCGTCGGCGATCTCCAAAAGCTCCATCCCCTCGACGCGCCGGAGCACGAGGGCCACGTGCTCCTCCGCCGGCAGCTTCTCCACGAGCGAGTACACGTGGCGTAGCTCCACGGCTACGTCGACCGGCGCTTCCGAAGAGATCATCGTGTCCGGCTCGACCGGCTCGCTCCTCCGCAGGCCGAGGCGCGTCAGCAGGCGCTGGCGCCGGAGCCGCTTGCTCGCCGTGCGCACGACGATCGAGCGCAGCCAGGCATGGAACGCCTGCGGGTTCTGCAAGGTGTCGAGCCGCGTGAACGCATAGACGAACGCGTCCTGGCTGAGGTCGTCCGCGTCGTCGCGTCCCGCGAGGATCCGTTGCGAGAGCGCGAGCACCATGCGGGCATA
>DASUGE010000182.1:0-5543 GCA_036274215.1 Polyangiaceae bacterium
GATCCTCACGAGCCCGCCGAGCCCCGCGAGCGTCTTCAACCCCGCATTGTTCGCGACGAGCAGGCTGTTCTCGATCGCGACGAGGCTCTCGAGCCCCTGGAGCGTTTGAAGGCCGGTCGTCTGCTGGATCGTCAGGTTGCCGTCGATCTGCGTGAGGCACGAGAGCGCGGAAAGGCTCGTGATATTGCCCTGGATGGTGAGATTACCCGTGACGTGTGTCGTGCCCGCGAGCGTCGCGATCGTCGTGCCGTCGAAGATTCCGCCCGCCGTCGTGAGTGCCGTGCAGGCGGGGGCGGGCACGACGAAATCGACCGCCGCGTAACGACCACCCCGGCGGGTGGCGAACGACAGCGTCTCGCCCGAGAGCGTCTCGCTGACGCTGACGTAGCCGCTGCTCGTCACACGAATCACCTTCGTGAAGCCCGTGGCCTCGGTCAGCTCGCCGATCTCCACCAGCGCGCGCCCGCCGAGCGGGGCGCCCGCCGCTCCGAGCGTCACGCTCGGGCTGCCGTCGACCTGCTCGAAGTAGTCCGGCAGGGTCACCGCGGCCGTCGAGACGCTGACCGGCAAGCAGCCTTGGGCGTCGGCCGCGTAGGACACCTTCACGGCGTGCGCGAACGTCTCGGTCGTGCCTGGTGCGACCTGACCGGCCGGACATGGGCCGCTCTGGCCCGTGCCCGCCTCGCCCCCGAGGCTCGTGGTTCCGCCCTGCGCAGAGGTTCCACCCTGCGCGCCGTTGGCCTCGCCGCCGTCTTCCGTGCCGGCGCTGCCGCCGCCGTTGCCGGTGCCGCCGCGGGGGCTGGTTCCGCCTTGGCTGCTGGTCCCGCCCTTGCCGCTGGTTCCGCCTTTGCCGCTGGTTCCGCCGCGCGCGGTTTCGGCTCCCGCTCCCGCTTCGTCGCCGCTGCCGCCCGTCATAGCCGAGCCTGAATGGCCAGCGCGTGCGGCGGTGCCCGCCGTTCCGGCCGCGCCGCCCTTCGCGCCGCCGCTGCCGCTCGGGGGCGAGCTGTCGTCGCCGCAACCTGCGGCCACGGCGAAGAGTCCGATGCTCCCCCACAGAGCGATCAACGTTGTCGGTGTTCGAACGAGCGCCATGCCGGTTCCTCCACTCTCCTCAGCCTACTTCACACGGCGCCCCCCGTCCGTCCATGGAAATGACTTCGGCCGGCGCCGCTCGCCCTTCAAAGGCGCGGCGTCGGGCGCGCGATGCGCCAGCGTAACGCCCCTTTTACCCGGTCTTGTACCCAGTCACGAGCGCCTGCGCGAGCAATCCCCAGCCGTCGATGGCCACGAACAGCAGCAGCTTGAACGGAAGGCTCACCTGGCTCGGACTCATCATTTGCATACCGAGCGCGAGCAGGACATTCGACACGACCAGGTCGATCACCAAAAACGGCAAATAGAGCGCAAAGCCCAGGGCGAACGCGGCGATGAGCTCGCTCACGACGAACGCGGGGACGAGAATGACGAGGTCGTCGCGTCCCACCGCGGCGCGCTCCGCCTCCGGGCGCGCGGCGCGGGCGATTTGAAAGAACCGCTCGCGCTCGCGCGCACTGCCGTTCGCCTTCAGGAACGCGCGCAGCGGCTCGCGCGTCGCGTCGAGCATGCCGCCCACCCACGCCGTGCTGTCTTGCGTGGCGGACTCTTCGAGCAGTGGGCCCGCGCGCTCGGCGATGCGGGAGCCGACGGGTGCCATCGCGAGCACGGTGAGCGCGCCAGCGAACGCCATGATCACGGTGTTGGTGGGGACGCTTTGGGCGCCGATCGCGCCGCGCACGATTTGCAGCACCGTGGAGATCTTGACGAAGGCCGTGAGCGTCATGAACGCGAACGGCAAGAGGGTCGCGACGCCGATCGCGATGATGAGCGGGAGCGGCCTCGCCACGAGGTCGGGCGTCACGGCTCAGTCTCCGGGCGGCGTTGCACGACCGAGCACGCGCGCGAGCACGGCGCGAAACGCCGGATCGGCTGGCTCGGGTTTCGGCAGCTCCACCCCATCCTTCGGTAGCTCTCCGAGCTTGCTGAGACCGCTCTCGCTCGCCCCGACGACGTACACCGTTTCACCGACGCGGACCAGATACACCGCCCGGCGTCCGTCGAGGGGCAACCGCCCGACGAGCTCGAGTGGGCCCGACGGGCGCCCGATGCCGAGGCGTCGTCCCAAAGACAGCAGCAGCACGGCGAGCGCGGCGACGCCGGTGAGCATCACCAGCGTCTCGACCACGTACCGCCCGAGTGGTGTCACGACGAAAAACCGCCCTGCCGTGACGGCACACCCCTCAATCCGAAGAGTGACGGCCGCGGCAGCCGGCGGACAGTACCACGCTTCCTGGAGCCGCCCGGCACGCGCCTCGCGGCCGCCGAAGTCCAGGGATTTGCAGCGGCAAATTGACAGGCCTCGCACAGGGAGGTACGGGGCGGGGCCCTTGGCCCTCGTCGTTCAAAAATTCGGCGGTACGTCGGTCGCAAACCTGGAGCGCATGCGCAACGTCGCAGAGCGCGCCCTTCGCACCCAGCGCGAAGGCAACAAGGTCGTGATGATCGTGAGCGCGATGGCCGGCGAAACCAATCGCCTGCTCGGTCTCGCCCATCAGATCTCCGACATCCCGGACGCGCGCGAGATGGACTCGCTCGCTTCGACGGGCGAGCAGGTGAGCGCCGCGCTCGTCGCCATGACGATCCAGAAGCTCGGCGGCCGCGCCCGGAGCCTGCTCGGCCACCAGGTGCGCGTCCACACCGACAACGCCTACACCAAGGCGCGCATCAAGGACATCGACAACTCGAAGCTGCTCGAGACGGTAAACAACGGAGAAATCGCCGTTGTCGCGGGTTTCCAGGGCATCGACGCCGACGGCAACATCACGACCCTCGGCCGCGGCGGCTCCGACACGACGGCCGTCGCCATCGCCGCCGCCATCAAGGCGGACGTTTGCGACATCTACACGGACGTGGACGGCGTCTACACGACCGACCCCAACGTCTGTCCCCAAGCTCGAAAGATCGATCGCATCAGCTACGAGGAGATGCTGGAGCTCGCCTCGCTCGGTGCAAAAGTTTTGCAGATCCGCTCGGTGGAGGTTGCCATGAAGTACGGTGTCCCGGTTCACGTCCGCACGTCGTTCAACGACAAGCCCGGAACGATGGTGGTCGGCGAAGAGGGCCTGGAAGGCGTCGTCGTCTCCGGCATCGCCTACGACAAGGGCGAGGCCAAGGTGCAGCTCGTCGGCGTGACCGACCGCCCCGGCGTCGTGGCCAAGGTCTTCGGCCTCCTCTCCGAGAAGAACGTCTCCGTCGACATGATCATCCAGAGCCCGTCGCGCGGCGGCGGCTCCACGACGGACGTGACCTTCACGGTCGCCAAAACCGACCTCACCCGCGTGAAGGACGTGATCGAGCAGACGACGGCCGAGCTCAACGCCACGGTCGAGTACGACCCCGACATCGTCAAAGTCTCGATCGTCGGCCTCGGCATGCGCTCCCACGCCGGCATTGCCTCCAAGATGTTCGGCCTCCTCGCCAACGAGGGCATCAACATCCAGGCCATCAGCACGAGCGAAATCAAAATCTCGTGCATCATCGCCTCGAAGTACACCGAGCTCGCCGTGCGCACGCTGCACGAGGGGTTCGAGCTCGATAAGGGCGCGGTTACGGAGCAGTAGGCGGTCCGACGCGGCAAGGACCGGGCGGTCGCGCGACCTGCCACGCTTCTCGCAGATGCGGCGAATCCCACCCGACGTGCTGCTGGAGTCGTCGCGGCTCTTCTCGCCCTAGTGCGCGCACCCCGAATCGCACCCTAACCACGCAACTCGTTCGTAGCGGCGCCCGACCGAGGCGCATGGGTCGCACCACCTTCGTCGCTCTGCTCCTCGTCGCCGTTGTCGGTTGCCGTTTCACGCCGGCGTTCGAGGAAGCGCCCGGCACCGGAGGCGGGCCCCCGGGCGCAGCTGCTGCACCCGACGACGACGACGCGAGCCCCGGCGTCGCCGCAGGACACGGCGGTTCGGGCACCGCCGCAACCGGCGGCACGGCGACGGCCTACGGCGGCACTGGCGCGCTCGGCGGCTCGTCGTCCCGAGGCGGCAGCAGTGCAAGCGCCCCCGACGACTCACGGGCGGGCGAGGCCGGCTCCGGAGCGTCCGCCGGCGACGACGGCGAGCGAGCCGAGCGCGACGCCGCCTCCCACGGCGCCGGTGCGACACCGCCCGTCGTCTGCGACGCCCAATCCGTCACCTTCGACGAGCTCCGCGCAGGCTCCGTGCGCGACGACGTCAAGGTGCGCCTCGACGCCGTCGCCACCAGCCAGAAATTCCTCGTCAGCCACACCAAGTCGGGGCGTTGCCTGTTCGGCGCCTTCGTCGGCGACGCGCCGGCGGCCGACGGCCCCCGCGGCGTCCTCGTCGTCTCCTACGGCTCCGACGCATCCGAGGAAGCTCCGTGCCCGACGGGTCACGATGCCATTCCGGACGATCTCGCGCCGGGCGACGCCGTCACGGGCGTCGGCTACCTCTCCGTCTACGCGCCCTCGACGTGCAGCGGCATCACGCCGTCCCCGCAATTGATGGTGGATGTTGGGTGTTCACTTTCTCGCACCGGGCGTCGCATGCTGCCAGCGCCGTACGACCTCACCTTCGACGAAGCGACCGACCTAGCTCGCGGCACCAGCGCGTCCCTGGTTCGCCGCTTTGCCGGCGGCCTCGTCCGCGTCACGGGCCTCCACACGCTGCGCGCGGACGACGGCGAGGGCAGCGTCGGCGCCTACGGTGTGGTTCGTTTCGCCGAAACGGCGCTCGAGCTTCACAACGAGCTCGAATACGGCGACCTCACGCGCGGCGGCCCCGGCGACCCCGAGAAGTCCCTGAGCATTCCGTATCCGGCCGCGCTCGAATCGGTCACGGGTCTCGTCTATCTCGACTACTGCACCTGGGCGCTCACCTCGCGCAGCGCTTGCGCCGACCTCGACCCACCGTCCGGCGGCTGCTCGTCATGACGTTCCCGCGCGCTTGACGCGTGGTGCGGTCGGGCGGGCACGGCGGCGTTGCTCCTCCAGTGCACCCGGAACCGGCCTCGGGAATCCCGCTCTTTTCGAGGGCGCCCTTCAATCCGATGAGGGCCGGCCGTAGAATGGAAAGAACGCCTTCATGGCTATGTCCCACGATCCACTGCACCGCGCCGGGGGGGTTCTGCCCCCGCCTCCGTCGACACCCGACGACGGTCCCACGGCGCTCGAGCTGCCTCCGCTCCAGCCGCCGCCGGTCGAGCTCGTCAAGGCGGCCACCCAGGCGGGCCGCCTGTCGCTCGGTGCCCGTCTCGTCATCGCCGCAGTCTTCCTCGCCGGAACCGCGCTCACCTACTTCCTCCAGCGCTAAGCCGCCGGTGCGCGTAGTTCCGTTGGAACTATGCGAGCAGAGCGAGCCCGCCGAAGGCGGCGGGGGAGCGGTCGCGAAGCGAGCCGCGGGGGCAAGGCCCTGGGCATTGATCGCATCTTCGCAGGAATTTCTCGGTGTTGGCTGCGGTTTGCGGCGGCATGCACGACGTGGAGCGATGGG
>DASUGE010000183.1:0-3305 GCA_036274215.1 Polyangiaceae bacterium
TCGTCGAACAGGATGCCCTCGAGCTGGCGCGGTGAATTCACGTTGAATTCGCGGCCTGCCGCGCGGTGCGCCTCGCGCTCGAGCCTCGCGATCTCGCGCTCGCAATCGCCGCCGAGCGCCGTGAGCACGCTCGTGTCGACCAGTACGCCCGCCTGCTCGAGATCCACGAGCTGGCGCGCGAGCGGGAGCTCGAGCTCGTCGTACAGCCGCTCGATGCCGGCGTCGGAGAGGCGGGGGCGCTGTCGTTCCGTGAGCCGGACCGCCAGGTCCGCGCTCTCCGCGGTGTAGCTCGCGCCCTCCTCGACGGTGAGCTCGTCGAAAGCGATCTTCTTGCCGCGCCCGCGCCCCGTGAGCTCCTCGAGCGGACGCGCCCGCACGCCGAGCTCGCGTTCGGCCAGCGCTTCGCGGTCGTGCCGCGCTTCCGGATCGAGCAGGTAGCTTGCCAGCGCGGCGTCGCCGCGAAAGCCCTCGAGCGTCGTTCCGAGCGCGGCGAGCGCCACGCCGGTCCGCTTGAGATCGAGGCCGTGCTTCGCGATCGTCGGATCCGTGAGCACCGGACCGAGCAGGGCGAGCACCTCGCCGGGGGTGGGCTGCTTGGGCGCGCCCACGTAACGGTGGCCGAGCGGGACGTACGCGGCGTGGCCGGCTTGCGTCGAGAGCCCGACGCCGATCACGGCGCCGCGCATGGCCGACGGCGGCTCGAGGCCGAGCTCGATGCCGAGCGTGCCACGCGCCCGTGCCTCGTCGCACAGCCGACCGAGCTCGGTGAGGTCGGTGATGACGCGGACCTCGGTCGCGGCCACGGCCACGGCGGGCGAGGGGGCCGCAGCGGGAGGGGAAGCCGAAGCGGCGCTCGGCGCGGGCGCGGCGGTCGCTTCCGCCTTCGCTTCGGCGTCGAGCTGCGAGAGCTGGCGCGTGAAGCCGAGCTCTGCGTAGATGCGGCGCAGCACCGGCACGTTGCGACCACGCCAGGCGAGCCGCTCGTGGCCGAAGTCGAGGGGGCAATCGTCCTTCAGTGCGACGAGGCGCCGGCTCAAGAAGGCCTGCTCGCGATGCGTTTCGAGCGTCTCGCGCAGCGCTTTGCGCTTGATGTCGGCGGTGTGCTCGTAGATCCCGCCGAGCGTTCTGTATTCGACCAGGAGCTCGCGCGCGGTCTTCGGTCCGACGTGCGGCACGCCGGGCACGTTGTCCGAGCTGTCGCCCATCAGCGCGAGGAGATCGCCGAGCTGGGAGACCTCGACGCCGAAGCGCTCAGTGACCTCGGGCGGCCCGATCACGCGGTCGCGCATCGTGTCCCACATGAGCACGTCGGGCCCGACGAGCTGCATCAGATCCTTGTCGGCGGCGACGATCACGACGCGCAGCCCCTGCTCCTTGGCGAGGCGCACGGCCGACGCGATCAAGTCGTCCGCCTCGACGCGCTCTTGCTTGAAGCACGCGACATCGAACGCGCGCACCACCTCTTCGCAGCGCGCGAGCTGCTGCGAGAGATCGGGCGGGGAGGGCGGCCGGTGCGCCTTGTACTCGGGGTAGATATCGCGCCGGAACGTGTCGCGTCCCGAGTCCATCGCGATCGCGAAGAGCGCGGGACGTCGCTCGCGCACGAGGCGCTCGAGCATCGTCACCGTGCCGTGCACGGCGTGCGTCGGCTCCCCCGATGGGCTCGAGAGCGGCGCGATCGCGTGATACGCCCGCAGCACGTAGCTCGACAGATCGACCAGATACAGAACATCGGGTGCCGCCACTGGAAAGAGCGCCGTCGCCATCGCGCCCTCTCGTTACCACTCGCCCCGGGAAAAAGTTGAGTCGCTTTGGACCAGCGCCTGTAAGGAAACGTACGGGAGAGAGTTTCCATGGAGGATCCCTCGCGATTCCGCAGGTCGCGAAGGGCGGCCCGCAAGCGGGACGCCTCTCGGGTGCCGGCCGGCGCGTCTGGCTTTCCGGCGGGGGTCCACGTTATCATTGGAGCAATTACCAGTGAGTGAACAAGGGATCCCGACCGCACAAGCGCCATCGGCGCTCGTCGCGGGCAAGTACCGCCTGACCGAGCTTTTGGGGCGCGGCGGGATGGGCTCCGTCTGGGCCGGCGTGCACACGACGCTCGGCACGCGCGTGGCGGTGAAATTCATCGACGCCGAGCACGTGGATAGCGCCGAGGCGCGGCATCGCTTCGAGAACGAGGCGCGCGCGGCGGCCGCGCTCCGCAGCAAGCACGTCGTCGAGGTGTACGACCACGGCGTGATGGACGACGGTCGCCCGTTCATCGTCATGGAGTTTTTGGACGGGGAGCCGCTCGACCGGCGCCTCGACCGCCTCGGGCGTCTCCCGGCGAAGGACATGGCCCGCATCGTCGGGATGATTTGCCGCGCCCTGTCGAAGGCGCATGCGGTCGGCATCGTCCATCGTGATCTCAAGCCCGAAAACGTCTTCTTGGTCTGGGATGACGAGGACGGCGCGGACGTGGCCAAGGTCGTGGATTTCGGCATCGCCAAGTTCACCGACTCGGCGGGCCCGACCTCCGCGACGCGCACGGGCTCGGTGCTCGGCACGCCGTATTACATGAGCCCGGAGCAGGCGCGCGGCCTGCGCTCGGTCGACTATCGCTCCGACCTCTGGTCCGTCGGCGTGATCGCGTTTCGCTGCATCACGGGGCGCTTGCCGTTCGAGGGCGAGGCGGTGGGCGACGTGCTCGTGAAGCTCTGCACGGCGCCCATCCCGGTTCCTTCGCAGCTCGTGCCCGATTTGCCTCCCGGCTTCGACGCTTGGCTCCTGCGGGCGCTCGGTCGCGAGCCGGAGACGCGCTTTCAAAGCGCGACCGAGCTCGCGCGCTCGCTGGCGACCGTGTGCGGCCTCACGGCCCCCCTCACGCCGAGCTCGGGCGAGCAGTACGCGCTCGGGTCGTACTCCGGGGGCACGCCCGCTCGCCCGGGCCATAGCCCGTTCGCAGCGACGACGCCGTCTCCCGCGATGACTCCCGCACCGGCCGCGCAGACCGGGGCACCCATCACGCAAACGCCGTCGCCGATCACGCGAACACCGCGGAGCACCGTCGTCGTTCTCGCGTTCGCGGCGCTCGCCGTCGTGGGCATCGGCGCGGGCGTTGCGACCAAGCTCCTCGACAAGGGTGACCCCGGCGGTGCTCCGGCTTCGCCTCCGGTCGCAACCAGCCCGCTCTCACCCCCGACGGTGACGGCGCCGGCCACCGCGGCTGCTCCCGCGCCAGCGCCGAGCCCAACGGAGACCGTCGCTGCGGCTGCGCCCAAGCCGACGGCCCCGCCCGCTGCGCCCCCGGCAACCCCCGGCGC
>DASUGE010000184.1:0-8233 GCA_036274215.1 Polyangiaceae bacterium
CCGAGGTCGTGCGCCCAGGTCTGGATGTGCTTGTCGAGATGGGTGATGAGTTCGATAGGATTCAAGCGCTGGCTCCCCGAGGGTGTTCCGTCTAGCATGAAAGTGTGGCCGAAGTCCTCGGTCGTGTCGTAGCAAGCGACCTCAGCGGTCCGCGCGGTCCGGATGCCACCCATCGCATTCGGGTGCCCCGCGCTTGGCTGAAGCAGGGCGCGCTGGTCGAGCTCGACTTGCCTCGGCATCTCGTGTGCGCGGCATGCGAGGGCGGGGGCTGCGACACTTGCGAGCGCTCCGGCGGGGTCACCTTGCGCGAGCGCGGCGCCCCGGCCGACGTGCTCGAGGTCGCCCTGCCGCGGGCGAAGGCGGGCGAGACCTTCGTGATCCGTCTTCCCGAGCGTGGCGGGCTTGCGCCCGAAGGCTCCGGTTTGCCACGCGGGCACCTGCTTTTACGGGTCGAGCCGAGCGCGGAAGCGGACGCCAGCGTGTCGCTCGCGCTGCGCGGGGCAGAGGCGTCGGCGCGGCGTGTGCCGAGCGTGGCGCCTCTGTGGGTGCCGCCTCGCTCGTTGGTTCTCGCGCTCGTGCTCGGCGCGAGTGTCATTCTGCTCGTGATCTGGCTACTGTTCGGGCGATGAGCCCGCTTTTGATGGCCGCGCTCCTCCTCGGGCTGTGGGGAGTCTTCGCCGTGAGCGCGTCGCGACGCCTGGCGTTGCTCCGCACCGGCAACACGACGTGGGAGCCACGCTTCGATCGCCTCGGGGAGCGTCTGCGCGTCGTCCTGCGCTACGCGCTCATGCAGTCGAAGATGCCGAACTACCCGCTCGCGGGTGTCGCGCATTATCTGATTTTCACGGGCTTCGTCGTGCTGCTCCTGCGCACGCTCGTGCTCTGGGGACGCGGCTTCGACCCGAGCTTCAATCTCTTCGTGCTCGGTCCGGAGCCGGTGCTCGGGCTGCCGCTCGGCGAGCTTTACGGCTGGTTGAAGGACATTTTCGGCCTGCTCGTGATCGCGGGCGCGCTCGTGTTCGTCTACCTGCGCGTCGTGCGCCGCGAGAAGCGCATGACGCTGAGCGGCGAGGGTCTCGTGATCCTCGGCATCATCGTGACGATGATGCTGGCCGATCTGACGTACGACGGCGCGACGCTGCTCCTCCACGCGCGCTCCGCCGCGGAGTGCGGGACGGCGTCCTACTGCGACGCGGTGCGCGAGCTCACGGTTCCGCTCGGACCGCCGCGCACGGAGTTCGGCCTCGAGGCGTTTCCGGAGCCCGGCGGCATGCTGTTCGCGACGCTGCTCGGCGGCCTCGGCAGCGAGGCGCTCGTCCCGCTCGCGAAGGCGGGCTTTTGGACGCATTCCACGCTCGTGCTCGTGTTCCTCAACATCCTGCCGTACACGAAGCACTTCCACATCATCACGGCGGTGCCGAACGTCTTCTTCGGCGACCTCACGCCGCGTGGTCGCTTGCGTCCGCTCGCGCAGAGCACCGAAGGCTTGATGAGCCTCGTGGAGAAGGCGACCGAGGGCGAGGACCACGGCGCTGCGCGCATCGGCTACGCGCGGCTCGAGCATTTCCCGTGGAAGGACTACCTCGATTTTTACACCTGCACCGAGTGCGGTCGCTGCTCGGACAACTGCCCGGCCTTCATCACCGGCAAGCTGCTCTCACCGAAGCAACTCACGCTCGATCTGCGCGACCGCCTGTACGGCAAGAAAGAAGGACCCAAGGACCTCGTCCCCGAGCTCATCAAGCCCGAGGTGCTGTGGGCCTGCACTACTTGCCGTGCTTGCGAAGAGCAGTGCCCGGTGAACATCACCTACGTCGACAAGATCGTGCAGATGCGCCGCAATCTCGTGACGATTCGCGGCGAATTCCCGGCCGAGCTCGGCAAGCCCTTCGAGGGCATGGAGACGAACGGCAATCCGTGGAACCTCGCGCGCGTCGATCGCGCGGCCTGGACGGAGGGCCTCGACGTGAAGGTGATGGCGCAGAAGCCCGACGCGGAGGTGCTGTTCTGGGTCGGCTGCGCCGCGAGCTACGACGACCGAGCCAAGAAGATCGCGCGGGCCACGGCGCAGCTCTTGACGACGGCGGGCGTGGACTTCGCGATCCTCGCCGACGAGGAGACGTGCACGGGCGACCCGGCGCGCCGGGCGGGCAACGAGTACCTGTTCAGCATGCTGGCCGAGACGAACGCCGCGACGCTGAACGGCTACAAAGAGAAGGGCGGCGCGCGGCGCGTGATCACGACCTGCCCGCACTGCTTCAACACGCTGAAGAACGAGTACCCGGATTTCGGCGCGAACCTCGAGGTGATTCACCACACGGATTTCTTGCTCGGGCTCGTCGCCGAGAAGAAGCTCGTGCCGACGCGGGGCGCGCGCGGAAAAATCGCGTACCACGACTCCTGCTACCTCGGCCGTTACAACGACGGCTACGAGTCGCCGCGCGCCGTGCTCTCGGCGATCCCCGGCGTCGAGCTCGTCGAGGTCGAGCATTTCAACAAGAAGCGCGGGCTCTGCTGCGGCGCGGGCGGCGCGCAGATGTGGATGGAAGAGCAGAACAAGGACCGCGTGAACGTGAAGCGCACGCTGCAGCTCATCGACACGGGCGCGAAGACGTTCGCGAGCGCCTGCCCCTTCTGCATGACGATGCTGACGGACGGCGTGAAGTCGCAGTCGAAAGAAGAAGAGATCAAGACGCTCGACATAGCGGAGCTGCTCGCCGAAGCGTGCGGCATCGGCGCCGCGCCGGCCGTCGCGGCAGAATAAACGGCGCGCCTGCGGCCGTCTCGGGTCGCGACGCGAGGAAACGCCGTCATCACGGCGCGGCGTCGCGTTCGCAGCGAAGCGACTTTCGCACGGCGGGCTCGCGCGCTTTACATTGAATGACGGTCGTAATACTAAGCCGGCGTGCGCTACCCCGCTTCCCGCAAGCAGCAGAGCCGCGAGCGCATCCTGAGCGCCGCTGCCGACCTGTTCCGGCGCCGGGGCCTCGATGCGACCGGCGTCGACGCCGTGATGGCGGCCGCGGGTCTCACGGCGGGCGGATTCTATGCGCACTTTCGCTCGAAGGACGCGCTCGTCGCGGCCGCCGTCGCCAAGGCGGGGGAGAAGGCGCACGCCCGCTGGATCGCGCCGTTCGACGCCCTGCGCGGCCGCGCCTGGTCACGCGCGTTCGTGCGTCGCTACCTGAGCGACGAGCACCGCGACGATCGCGAGTCGGGCTGCACGCTGCCGACGCTGTCGGGCGACGTCGCGCGCTCGAGCGTCGCGACCCGCCGGCAGGTGGAGGCGCGCCTCGCGGGCCTGTTCGAGCTTTTCGACGAGCGCTGCCGTTCGGAGTCGGCGCTCGAGCGCGAGCAGGTGCTCGGAGCCGTGGCGCTGTGTGTCGGGGGCCTCTTGCTCTCCCGCGTCGTGGTCGACCAGAAGCTATCGAACGAGATGCTCCGCGCGTGTCGCGCGAGCGCAGAGCGGCTGCTCGAGCCCGAGCGAGCCGAGCGGCCTCGAAGGAAGAAGGCACAACGATGAGCAAACGCGCAGTCATCACGGGCATCGGCCTGCTCACGCCGCTCGGCGTGGGACGCGAGGCGAGCTGGTCCGGCCTCGTTCGAGGGCAAAGCGGCATTCGTCCCTTCACGCAGTTCGACGCGAGCCGGCTGAAGACGCAATTCGGCGGAGAGGTGCCCGGCTTCGACCCGCTCCTCACGCTCGACAAGCCGAGCGCGCGCCGCACCGATCGCTACACGCAATTCGCGCTCGCCGCCGCCGACGAGGCCGTGGCCGACGCCGGCCTCACGATCGACCCCGCGAAGGCCGCGCGCGCCGGCGTGCTGCTGGGCGTCGCGCTCGGCGGGCTCGCGAGCCTCGAGCACCACCATCGGCTCCTGCTCGACAAGGGGCCGGACAAGATGAATCCGTTCATGGTGCCGATGATGCTCGCCAACACGGCGCCCGGCATGCTCGCGATCCGCTACGGCGCGCGCGGTCCGAACTTCACGCTCACGTCGGCTTGCGCTTCCGGCGCGCACGCCATCGGCGAGAGCCTCGAGCTCATCCGGCGCGGCGTCGTCGATGTCGCGATCACGGGCGGCGTGGAAGCCGTCCTCACCGAGCTCTGCGTCTCCGGCTTTTGCGCGATGCGCGCGCTCTCGACGCGCAACGAGGAGCCCGAGCGCGCGAGCCGCCCGTTCGCGACGGGACGGGACGGCTTCGTGATCAGCGAGGGGGCGGGCATCGTCATCCTCGAAGAGCTCGATCACGCGCGGGCTCGAGGTGCGCGCATCTACGCCGAGGTCGCGGGCTACGGCTCGAGCGCGGACGCACACCACATCACGGCGCCGCACCCGGAAGGCGAAGGCGTCGTCGTCGCGATCGAGCGCGCGCTGGCGTCGGCGGGTCTCGCGCCGAGCGACATCGACCACGTGAACGCGCACGCCACCTCGACCCCGATGGGCGACGAAGGGGAGGCGCGAGCGATCCGGCGCGTCTTCGGCGCGCACACCGACAAGCTGCTCGTGACGGCGCCGAAGTCGATGCTCGGGCACACGCTCGGCGCAGCGGGCGGCATCGAGACGGCCGTGCTCGCGCTCACGCTGGCGCGCTCGCTCATGCCCCCGACGATCAACCTCGACGAGCGCGATCCGGCGTGCGACCTCCCGATCGTCACCGGTAGCGCGCGCGAGGGCCGCGTCAACGCCGCGGTCAAGAACTCCTTCGGTTTCGGGGGTACGAACGCGTCGCTCGTGCTCTCTCGCCTGCAAGCGTGAGGGGTGAGACGGAGCGCCCGGCCTGAGCTATACTCCCGGCCGGATGCCGCTTCGCACCTCCGCCGCCGCTGCCGAAACCGAGGATGCCTCGGCGTCGCTCGGCGGGGGCACGCGCCACGGCCGCCGTTACGAGTGCGATTCCTGCGGTCACTGGTTCGACGGCGAGCCCGCGGGCGCCGGCCTGTTCCTCTGGACGCGCGGCGAAGAGGTTCGCTACGAAGAGCCTCCGCTCTGCGAGGAGTGCGCGCGCGAGATCAGCGTCGGCGCCCTCGTGAAGTGGGACAACGAGGCCGACGAAGAGGGGTAGGGCGGCGCCGGGCCGTCCCGAATCGAGACGCGGTTCAAGGTCCGGCCAGCGCTGCCGTTCTCTGGTCCGTATGCGCGTCCTCGAGCTTTTCCAGGCAGGCGTCGCCGGCCTGCGCCGTCAGCTCTCCGGCATGAACGCCGCGGCGAGCCAGGTCCTCCTCGAATCGACCCAGCCGAGCACCCCCGACCGCGTCAGCATCTCCGAAGACGCCAAGCAAGCCGCCGCGGCCGGCACGTCGCAAACATCCGGCATCGAAGGCGCGATGGTCGACCTCCGCGTCTCGAAGTACCTCGCGATCGCGAACATCAAAGTCCTCGAGACCGGCAACGACGTGACCAAAGAGCTCGAGAAGCTCATCAAGTGAGCTAGTGCGCAGCCTCCGAAAAACCTAGTGCCGAGCGTCCGAGAAGGCCGAGCGATCAATGCAAAAAAACATGATCCGCCCGGTCCGACTCCTCTAACGGCGGACGCCTTGCGAGGAGCTCGCGGGCGGTGGCGCGGAGGACCTTGCTGGTGTCGGCGCCGTGGACGATCTCGACGAGCTCGCTGCGGGTGCAGGCGGCGAGCAGCGGCATGGCGACGCTGGGGGGCGAGCCGGGATTGAGCAGGATCGCGAGGCGCACGCGGGGCCGCTTGAGCCAGCGCTCGGCGCGCGCGATCGCGAGCACGGCTTCGGGGCGCACGGGGCGGCGCGCGGCGATGCGCACGACGTCGTCCTCGGTGAGGCGCGGGTTTTCGAGGAGCTGGCGAATCACGAGGGGATGCGGATCGGAGAGCAGCTTTTCGAAGGCGCGGCGGGTCGGTGCGCGCGCGAGGCTGCGGCGCTCGCCGACGGTGAGCTCGCGGCCGTGGCCGTAGTCGGGGATGGGTGCCTGGTTGGGTGGGGGAACGGAGCGCGTTGGCGACGGAGCGCGACGCAGGAGGCGACCGAGACTCAAGAGGTGGAGTGTCTCGGCGTGCGTGCGCAGGCGCGCGACGAACGTCTCTTCCGCGGAGCGCGCGAAGAGCATCGCGAGCGCGAGCACGGCTTCGCGCGCGTGCGGATCGGAGCGCTCACTCGCCTCGCACACGCGCTCGAGCTCGAAGGCAACGTCGCGAGGCGGCGACGAGGACAGGTAGTCGCGCAGCCAACCCACACGGAGCCCGACCTCCGGGAGGCCAAGCACCACGCGGCACACGCGATCCGTCTCTCGATTCACTAGCTTTACCGTGCCTCTCTTCGGGCGGAGCTGCAAGCGTCAACGGTTCGGGGTATGGGGGTGCAAATGGATCCGGTGCGTGCGTTCGAGCGACACGCCGAGGGCTTTCGGTCGCGGCTCAAGCCGGCGCTCTGGATCGCATTCTGGGCGGCGCTGCTCTCCGCGATCGTCCTCGCCGGGGCGCTCGGGCGGCGCGGGACGCTCGAGGCGCGTGCGTTCTCGTTCGCGCTGCTCGCCGGCGTAATCGTGGCTTTTTTCGGCCGATCGCTGCACGAGCGGCGGAGCCTCCGGCGCCACGATCGGCTCGTGCGGCGGGTGGTGCTCGGGGAGGATCCCGTGCTCGGCGCGAAGGTGCTCCGCGCCCTCGAGCTCTCCGAGCGGGCGCAGGTCGACCCCGGTGTAGGGTCGGCGGAGCTCGTCGCGCTGCACCTCGAGCGAGCCGTCGGGCGCATTCCCGAAACACTCGTCAAGCGTCGCGCCGAGCGAGAGGCGCGACGGTTCCGCGTGGCCGCGCTCGTGCTCGCGGTCGCGGGATTGGCCGCTCTGGCGCTGGATCCGGCTCGGACGGTCGAGGGGCTCGACGTCCTCGTCGCTCGCCGCGGCGTGGCGCCGCTCGACATGGTCTGGCTGGAGGGGCTCACCGTCATCGTCCAGCCGCCGCCGTACCTCCGGAGCCCGGAGCACCACCTCTTCCCGCGGGGGGACTCCGCCCCGGAGGGAAGCACGCTGGTGATTCGCGGGATGCCGCAGCGTCCCGGCCGTCGCCTCGTTCTCACGGACGGCCAGCTCGAGGTTCCTTTCACGACGGACGGCACCGACGGCCAAGTCGCGCGCTGGACCCTCGCCGGCACCGCGACCCTCCACATTGCGGCTCGCTTCGGGGACGTGCTCATTCGGGAGCCCGAGCCGCTCGACGTGAAGAGCGTGCCGGACGCGGTGCCCCTCGTCGTCCTCGAGGGCGCGCCCCGAACCCTGGAGCTCGCCGACCTCGAGCGGCTCGAGCTTCGCTACCTGGCGGTGGACGACCACGGCCTGCGGCAGATCGACCTCGTGCTGCGCTCGGGGGGACGGGAGGAGCGGCGCCTGCTCGAGAAGCTCGACGGGCAGTCGCGGGTCGAGCAGGGCGCGCAGGCCCTCGATGCCGGCGATGCGTTCGTCCGGCGCATGTTCCTGCCCGTGCTCGTGACGATCGAGGCGCGCGACAACGACGTCCTCGAAGGCGGACGCTGGGGGCAGAGCCAGGCGATCACCATCGTCCCTCCGCCGGTCGGAGCTCCCGAGGCGGCGCGCTACAAGGTGCTGCTCGCCGCGCGGGACCGCCTGGTCGACCTCCTCGGGTGGCTCGTCGAGCTCCCGGCCGCGACGGACCCGCGCACCCGCGACCAGGAGCTCGCCCAGCGCAAGGCCGAGGCCGTGAAGGCGGTGCGGGACGCCGCCGAGCGCCCGTCGGCGGACGCACCGCTGCCGCGGCGGATGGTTTCGTTCCTCTTGGGGCAGGCGCGCCGGCTCGACGAGCGCCCGCGCGGCAAGACGACCCCGGTCGAGCGCATCGAGGAGGTCGTGCTCGCGGTCGATCAGGCGATGCGCGCGCTCGCGAGCGCCGACGCGCAGTCGGTCGCCAAGCGCCTGGGCGACGCGGCCGAGGAGGCGGCGGACGGCTTCCTCGTCGCCCAGAACCCAGAGAAGGTGACGGTCGGTACCGGGCGTTCGACGCAGGCGCTCGGCGTGCTCGACGTCGGAGCCGAGAACCTCGGCGTGCTCGAGGGGCTGGGCGTGGATCTCGGCAGCGTCACGCGGGGCGAGCTCCGGCGCATTCGGCGGGCGACCGCCGCGAAGAGCTACCTGCACGCCGAGCTCGCGGCCCGGCACCTGGCCGCGCGGCTCCGGCGCCCGAACCCGTCCTTTGGACAAGCTGGTGGCGGCGTCGAAGGCGGAGAGCATGGTGCTCCGCGCCCGCCGAGCGGCC
>DASUGE010000185.1:0-2932 GCA_036274215.1 Polyangiaceae bacterium
GCGGCGCGCGAGGCCGCCGAACGCAAGGAGCCGGTACCCGCGCCGGCTCCCGTCGCGGAGGCCGAACCGGCTCCCGTGATGGTCTCCGTCGCGCCCGCCGTTCCGCCTCGCGTCGAACCCGAGCGCGAGGAACCGAGCGGCGTGCACCACCGGATCGCCGGTCCCGTTCGCACGCCGGAGAATCGCGATGCATTGCTCCAGCGGTTGCGCGAGCGTGCGCAGCTCCGAAAGGGCCCGGAGCTCGTCGAAAAGACCACCGCTGCGGCGGAGTGATTCGCGCCGCTCAAGTCGGCATTTCGGGTGCGAATGGCGCCGCGGTGCGAGGCCGTGCGGCCGCGCGCCGTACGAGACCGTCGCACAAGGACGGAAATGAAATCCCTGCCGCCGCGGCGGCCTCGGGGAACAAGCTGGTCGCCGTCATCCCCGGCAGCGTGTTCACTTCGAGCACCGTGATTTCCGAAGCAGCGTCGTCGACGACGAAATCCACGCGCGACAGATCGCGACAGCCGAGCACGGTGTGCGCGAGCACCGCGGCGCTTTGAATCCGAGCGATGAGGTCCGCGGAAAACGGAGCCGGGCAGAGATGCGCGCTCCCTTGCGGTGCGTACTTGGATCGAAAGTCGTAGAACACTGCGGCCTTCGGCTGAATGAGCGTGGGCGGCAACGCTCGCGTCCCCTGCTCGTCCTCGAGCACGGCGCACGTGACCTCTTTGCCGGCCTTGAATTCCTCGACGAGGACGACGGCATCGAGCTCGAGGGCGCGCCGCAGCGCCGCCGACAGCACGTCGTCGCCCGCGTCGGAGGGAATCGTTTCGACGCCGATGGCGGAACCGCCGCTGCCCGGCTTCACCACGACTGCCCGACCGATCTCGGCGCGAATCCTCCGCGCCAACGCGTCGAAGTCGCCGGTCGCGCGCACGGACATGTCACGAGCCAGTGGCAGCGCGGCGGCTCGGAACTGGACCTTCGCGTGCGGTTTGCTCATCGCGAGCGCGCTCGCCAGCACCGACGACCCGACGTAAGGAAGACCGAGGACCTCGAGCAAACCCTGGAGGCAACCGTCTTCTCCTACTGCACCGTGGACGGCCGGGAAGACGACGTCGTATGCCCCTCCGGAGAGCCGCCCCGCGAGAGCGCCGTCCAGCTCGAGCACGTCCACGGAATGGCCAGCCTCGACGAGCGCTCGCTGCACGCCCGCTGCCGACGCGCGGCTCACGGATGCTTCGCTCGAGGGCCCTCCCGCAATTACCGCGACCCGGAGCGCCATCATTCGACCCGCGGGGGTTCCAGATGGACGAGCTCGATGCCGAGCTGTTTCGAAAAGTCGAAGATGCGCTCGTCTCGGTAGAACTCCCCGAAAACGATGCGCAATAGCCCCGCGTTCGCGATGAGCTTGAAACAGCCGAAGCACGGCGACGCCGTCACGTAGATGCCGCCCCCCTCCACTCGCACGCCGTTGCGGGCGGCCTGAATCAAGGCATTGGCCTCCGCATGGGTCGTCCGGACGCAGTGGCCGTCTTCCATCAAGTGCCCCACCTCGTCGCAGTGGGGCAGCCCGCGAATGGATCCGTTGTAACCGGTCGCGAGAATCATGCGATCACGGACGACGACGGCTCCGACGTGTTTGCGGTCACAGGTCGAGCGCGTCGCGACTTCGGCCGCGATCGCCATGAAGTACTCGTCCCAGCTGGCCCGGGTCTTCTGTGCCATGGCGCGTGTCGCTCCGACATGCCGCTATAGCGCGGATGCGGGCCGCCGCGGAGAGCCAAATTCGAGTGCCGGGGGACCCGCGCGTCGCCGGTCACCGCTGAACTTGACCCGCCCGCGGGCCCGTGGCTTCTTCGCGCCGTGCGACGGTTCGTCATTCGAGCGATGGGCGCGGTCTCGCTGCCGTTGAGCGTGCTTTTCGCTTCGGCCGCCGCCGCGCAGACGACCGACGCGGAGCTCTCGCGACGGCTCTCGGAGCTCGAGCGCGACACGGCGCACCGCTCGGCGCTCGCGGCGCCGCTCGAGAAGGCCAAGCGAGCTCTCGAACGGACCCGGCGTGGGGCATCGGGGGCTGGGTGGGCGCCTCAGGATCCGGCAGCCGAACGACAGTCCGCCCTCCTCCGAAACGTCGCGCGCGTCTGGCTCGACGTGGCCCGTGACCTCGTTCGGACGATCGACGCGGAGAAGGCGGCGATCGCGGCGCAGAAGAAGCTCGACGAGATCGAGACGAAGGTCGTCCGCGGCAAGGCGTTGCTCGAAGAGACCATTGCCCGTCGAGCGCGGACCCAGGCTCAGCTCGATCTCATCGATCGGCCCAAGGCCGAGTTGCCCCCTTCGGTGCCGCCAGCGACCGCACCTGCACAGGCGCCGGTCGAGAAGCCCCCCGCGACCGCACCGAAGACACCTGCCAAGCCGGAGCCGCGGGAATGATTCGCCGCAGTCTGGTCATTTGCGCGCTCGTTTGCGCCTGCGCGCCGGCGACGCGTCCCGCGGTATTCGCGGAGGCCGATCGCGTCCGAGCTGCTCCGGCAGTCAAAGAAGCCGCCGTACTCGCACCGCAAGCCTACCTTGCCGCGGAGAAGACTCGGCGCGAGGCCGAGCAGGCTCTCGCCGACGGAGATCGCCAGGGATCGGAAATCCTAGCCGAGCAAGTGATCGCGACGTATGCGCAGGCGGAAGTTTTGGCGCGCCTCGCCAAAGCGGACGAGCGACGCACCGAAGCGGTCACGCGCGCCGAGCGTGCCCAGCACGAGCTTTCCGGCCTCGAGGAAGCCCAGCGCCGGGTCGCGGCGGAAGCCGACGACCTCGAAATGCGCGTTCGCGTCGTGCGCGATGCCCAACCCCTCGCGCCGAGCGAGCCGGCCTCCGCCGAACGCGAAGCCGCGCGGCTTTCGGCAGCTCGGAGCATCTCGTCACAGGCACGCCTTCTTTGCGCTGCGACGCG
>DASUGE010000186.1:0-2408 GCA_036274215.1 Polyangiaceae bacterium
CGGCTTCCGGGGCGGCGAGACTCACCAGCGAGCTCGAGATGCCCCAGCTCCACTGGCATTCCAACCAAACGACCGAGCCGGGGCGCGCCGCCTGGCTCGACGCAGTGGGACGGGCCTTCGAGGCGGGGCAGCCAGCGACGGGCCCCTTCGCAGCGCTGGCTGCCTATCAAAGTGCGGCGAGCCTTGCCCTCGGAGCGCGCGCGCCCGCGACCGACGGCGAAGCGGCGCTCGTCGCAGCGTTGCCGGCAGGACGCACGACCTACGTCATCGCGGCGCTCGGGCACGAGGACGAAAGCGACCGTGACGCGGCGAGCTACGCGGTCCCGCTCGGCGACAGCGCGTACCCCGGCTTCGCCATCCTGCCGCGGCGCGAAGGCTCGCCCGCGTCGGGGAGCTGTTACCTGGAGAGCGGCGAGACGAGCGACCGCTACCAGCAGTGGGTCTCTGCGCAGCACTTCTACGAGGTCGGCTACTGGCCGTGCACGGAGGAGTCGTTCCTGCGTCGCCTCAGCGATGGTTACGTCGATGATTGCTTCATGTGGAGCCCGCGCATCGATGCGGACGGCGTTGCCGCGTGTACCGCGACGGCGCACGTGACCGCCGACTCGACGTGCGACCCCGCGTACGGCTGGCTCGACCCGCTGGGCCCGAACGGCCAGCGCGCGCCGCGCGTCGAGCGCGACGTCGCGAACAACTATGACTACCGCGTCTGCGAGATTCCGCAGCTCACGGGCAGCGCGCTCGACAGCTGCGTTCACAGCCTCGACTGCCCGGACTGCCAGCCCGGCTGGTGCGCGACCCAGGTCCCCGAGCTCCTCTCCGACTGCTCGACCGTGCATCCGAACCAGTTCCGCTTCGTTCTGGGCTCCAACACGGTCGCTCAGGGCCGGGTGATCATGCGGTGCGAGGCGGCGGAGGAGCCGTAGCTCTTCGACCTAACGGGGCGAAAGGCTTGAAACCTGCAGCCGGCTGGTTACGTTCCTTAACCAGGCCATGGCCGATTTCTACAAAGAGCTCGGCGTCGACCGCTCGGCGAGCGCGGACGAGATCAAGAAGGCGTACCGCAAGCTCGCGGCGGAGCTTCACCCCGACAAGAACCCGGGCAACAAGAAGGCTGAAGCGCGCTTCAAGGTCGTGAACCGTGCGAACCAGGTGCTGAGCGATCCGCAGAAGCGGAAGCTCTACGACGAGTTCGGCGAGGACGGCGTGCGCGAGGGCTTCGACGCGTCGGCGGCACGCGCGTACCGGCAGGCGACACGCGGCGGGCGCGTGCGGGGTCCGGGCGGTGGCGTGAGCCTCGAGGATCTGTTCAGCGGCGGCATGCCGGGCGGCGGAGGCGCCGGCGGCTTCGGCGACATGCTCGGCGACTTGTTCGGCGGCGGTCGCGGTGCGCGGCGCAGCGGCCCCGCGAAGGGCAGCGACCTCACGAGCGAGGTGAACGTCGACTTCGTCTCGGCCATCCGCGGCGCCGAGCTTCGACTCCAGCTACAGGAAGGCGGCGATCCGGTGACGGTGCGCATTCCGCCGGGCGCGGGCGAGGGCGATCGCGTGCGAGTTCAGGGGCACGGAGCGCCGGGCGCGCACGGCGGGCCGCAGGGTGATCTTCTGCTCACGATTCGGGTGGGCGCGCACCCGCACTTCGAGCGCTCGGGGTTGGATTTGTATTTGGATTTGCCCATCACGGTCGGTGAAGCGTACCGGGGCGCGAAGGTGCGCGTGCCGACGCCGGAAGGCGCGGTGACGCTAACGGTGCCGAAGCACGCGCAGAGCGGGCAGGTGGCGCGACTCAAGGGCAAAGGCGTGAAGCGCCAAAACAATCAGGGCGATCTCTACGTGCGCTTCGCTATCAAGCTGCCCGAGGACGAATCAGCAGCCGTCACGAAGGCGATCGAAGCGCTCGACGCCGCGAACGACGCGGATTTGCGCGACGACATCACGTTCTAGAGCACCGATCAGTTTGAACCGGCAGAATTCGTGGGCGAATCGTCGGCCTGCCATACGTGATCATCGGTTCGCGTTGCGATGGACTCTGTGCCGCCACGCCGATCATTTCGACCGCTCGGCGTTTTCAGAGCGCACGACGCAAGGACGCGAGCCGGCAACCGTCCCGCTGTCGCGCGATGTGCTCTCGACCAAAGTCTTGCTCCGCGGCGAGGGTGTTGTGAGCGTGGCAGCGCAAGCTCAGATTTTCGACGCGATGAGCGCCGCCGCGGGCAAACGGCTCGAGGTGATGGAGCTCGAGACGCTCCGTCTCGCGGCAACGGATACCGCGCTCGTCGAGGTAGGCGCACTGGCGCTCGTCCCGCTCGAAGACGGCGCGACGGAGCTTGGCCGGAACGTATCTGCCGCGCCGGCGCGGCGCCTCCACCTCACCGCGTGTTCGTGATTGCTTCGTCGGCTCGTCGCGC